>JAFXUX010000015.1 GCA_017524805.1 Candidatus Methanomethylophilaceae archaeon | reverse complement strand
GCTGCCGAACGCCATAGTCTGCCGCAAATGCGGGAGCCTGTCCGTGCTTGGGAGGTCGGGGAGCCTGTGCCCTGCCTGCCGGGGGGCCGGGGATTTCGAGGAGATCGTATGCGGGTTCTGCGGCACATCGTGGATCGCCGCCGACCCTTCCAAGAAGATCTGCCCGGTGTGCGGGATAGTGGCATCCTCCGGGGACGGCTCCGAGAAGCTCACCGCGCTGTGGGAGAAAGGGAATCTGAGGCTCAACTACATCTTCAAGGACGGAATCGGATGCGTATATCTGTGGGACGGATCCCGCCCGGTTTCGTGCAGGTATCTGAACGAGGTGCTGGACGATTGCGGGATCAAGTTCGAGACCCTGATAAAACGTGCCGGCTCCAGATTGCATGACAGGTTCTGGGAGTCCCTGGCGGATGATATGCGGTCCCGCCAGGATGCGTACAGGGAGAACATCCCGTATTTCATGGGCAGGATCGGGATCGGCCAGGAGCAGGCGGAGATACTGGCGCTGCATTTCACAGGGATGAGCCCGGAAGCAATTTCCCTTAGGTCGAAGAGGTCTCTGAAGGAGATCCGCACGGAGTTCACCAGGATCCAGGAAGCCTTCAGCCAGAGCGGGATAGTCGTGAACGATTCGGTGTACACCGAGGATCCCATTTCCTGCTACGGCCCGGAGAGCGCGGGGACCTCTACATGAAGATACGCTTTTTCCCTCCTATGTAAGCGGTGATGACATCTTTCGATGTTTTGGACAGATAACCTATATGGTTGCATTTTCGATTGGATTTATCATCCATAGCGATGGGTGATGCGCTCTGATCGACGAGCAAGACTTCCAGTTGGGTATGAGGCGCCTCGGGCGCATAGTGATCCAGACCAAGTCCTGCGAGGCCACCGGCAAGGGCAGGTCGTGCAGGCTGTGCGGGCACGTCTGGGAATCCAAGAAGAGTTCCGGCGAGCCCAGGTGCTGCCCGAAATGCAGGTCTTCTCTGTGGGACAGGCAGACGGTCGGGACGGTCACCTGCAGAAGGTGCGGGCACATGTGGTCGACCACGATGGAGCACCCTCCCAAATGCCCTTCCTGCGGCAGCAAAAGGTGGGACGCGGACATCCTCACGGTGGTCTGCGCTTCCTGCGGCCGCCGCTGGCTGAGCATCCTGAGGAAGGGCGATTCCGTGCGCTGCCCCGTGTGCGGCGAGCTGGGGCCCGGGGGTTACCACATAGAGGGCGCCAAAAGGTCCGGCCGCCCCAGACGCATGGAAGTCCCTCTCAGCGAGGACATTCTGCTGGTCATGTGGAGGATGGATAACGAGCTCAACCGGGCCGTTTTCCTGAGGAACAGCGGATTGACCCCGGAGCAGGCGGACGTGATAGTGAGCTTCGACCGCGGCGATTCGGTGCCGGAGATAGCTTCCCGCATGTCGATGCCGGTGTCCGAGGTCATGGAATCGGTGCTGCCTTTCATGGGGCTCTGCGAATCGATGGGGGCGAAATCCTGGAGCTGATCGTGAACAGCGAAACCGGGCCGCTGTCCAAGTATTCGGACGCGTATCTCTTCATAGTCCTCGATTCTCTGCGCAGGAACGGGCGCATGAGCCGGAGGGCGCTGGTCCAGAGCGTCGGCTTGGGGGAGGGAAGCATCAGAAGCATGCTGAACGTCCTCAAGAGCTGGAGGTGGATCGAAGTGAACAGATCAGGTTCCAGCCTCACGGAATTCGGCAGGGAAAGCTTAGAAGGGTTCGGGATAAGGTTCGTCGAATTCCGCGATGACAAGTACGTCCTGGGCTCATGCCAGCAGGGGATAATCATCGGCGGGGTCGCGGACATGATAACCAACGGCATGGCGCAGAGGGACATGGCCGTGAAGAACGGCGCAACCGGGGCATCCATTTTCATTATGAGGGGCGGCAGGGTGCTGTTCCCGACGATATGGGACCTCGACGAGAAGGATCCGAAGGTCGCCGCAAGGATAAGGGCGGCAGGTCTGACCGAGGGGGATGCGCTGGTGGTAGTAGGTTCGGAAAACATCTACAGATCCAGGGTGGCGGCCGCAGCGGTCGGGCTGGCGATGAAATGAGATCCGGGATGGGAGCCATGGTCTTGGCCGCCATCGCTGTCATGGCGGTTTTTTCGGCGGCCGAGTGCGGCGCATCAGAGACGTGCCCGGACGGGTCAGTCTACGAGTACGAGACCCACGGCTCCGGGCATCCCGGCTACTACTGCGCCATCACTTCCGTCATGACTGGCGAGAAGGTTCTGCATCTTCCCGCGGTGCTGGAAGGGTACGACGTCCGCATCCTGTCGTCTTCCGCTTTCGACGGCTGCACTTCCGAAATCATAATCGTCCCGAAGAATCTGAAGATCATCGAAGACGGAGCTTTCGGCGGGTGCCAAGGCGTCAAGGATCTCTATTTCATGGGGGACCGCCCGGAGATCGTGGGCGGGCTTCCGGAAGGCGCGAAGGTCCATGCGATGCCTTCGGCCGGGGGATGGGAAGGCGCAGAAATCATAAGGACTGTCATCGCGGACGGAATCGAATACGCGTTCCTGCCCGACGGGGCGGTCGCCGTCGGAGGTTCCGCCGAGAACGGCCGCATCGTGATACGCGGCGAGGTGGAAGGCGTAAGGGTCTCGGGGATTGCCGAGTACGCGTTCGCCGGGACGATGATGGATGACGGGAATGTGCAGAGAAGGGCGGACGTTTCCATCGCGGTCCTGGAGGAAGGTCTGGAGAGCGTGGGGCAGAGGGCGTTCTATTACTGCGATCTCGAGGAAGTATCATTTCCCGGAACCCTGAAGAGCATAGGCGACGAAGCCTTCCGCGCGTGCTATGATCTGAAGGAGGCGGATTTTCCCGGGGGCCTGGGATACATAGGGTTCGAAGCCTTCCGCGAATGCAGGTCGCTGAAGGGATTGGACGTGTCCTCGGATTTCGTCGGGGAAGGCGCCTTCTACATATGCGACGGTCTGGAGCGCGCCGGCGTCGATACCGGAATCGTCCCCCGCATGTTCGGGTATTGCTCTTCGCTGTGCCAGGTTGAATTCGGCGGCCATATTGATGCCATAGGATACGGCGCGTTCAGCAGATGCGCTTCATTGGTTTCAGTAACGATTCCGGACGGTGTCCTCGGGATAGGGGGAGATGCCTTCCGCGACTGCGCCTCTTTGGAAAAGGTCGATCTGAGCGGGGTCAGGGACATCGGAGCTTCGGCTTTCAGAGGATGCGCGTCGCTGAGGAGCATCGACCTTCCGGCGTCAGTGTCCCGCTTGGGCGGCTACGCTTTCGCCGACTGTCTGGGGCTTGATGACGTCTATGCCCGCGGGAAAGCCCCTGAGGGGGACAGCACGGCGTTTTTGAACGTCGATGCCGCCGTCCATTGCGAAAAGGCGGATGCGAAGTCCTGGGAGGATTCCGGATTCGGGCTTAGGGTAGAAGCGGACCGCGGCGGGAATGCGGACATTGCGATCGCGATAGCTTTGGCGGCCATCGTCGCAATTGCTGTTGCAGCGGCGGTTATTGTGAAGAGAAGGCAAAGGTGATTCTGATGGAATCGGCGGAAGGCGACTTCCACGGTCTTCATTCGTATGCCTATCCCGACGGACACGGCATCCTTCGGGTCCGGTCCGTCGGCGTAACGTTTTTCCTCGATCTGTTCAAGGGCTGTTCTGGCCAGAGCAGAGAGGTCCGATTCCGGGTCTATCGTTGATTTTACTTCGATTATGACGGGGGGATTCCCCTTGGAAGCGGGATAGAATATGTCGGTGAGCCCAAATCCTTTCGGCGATCCGGTGCTCATCGCCATCTCCGGCGTAAGAAGGTATGCCGCGATTAGGTCGCGGTAACGGTCATGCCTTGAGGGG
>JAFXUX010000014.1 GCA_017524805.1 Candidatus Methanomethylophilaceae archaeon | reverse complement strand
GACGGTCTTAGGAGTGCATCCGACAACTTCGGCCGTCCTCCGGACGCTAAGGCCATTAGCCTGGCAGGCAACGATCAAATTATGCTCCTCTTTGGATAGGTGGGTATATTCGTAAGCAGTGCCAGTGCGGTCGTTGAACACACGACCGCAGGCCTTACATTTGAACTTGCGGACGGTTCCTGATCTAGTTTTATACGTGCCGTTAGCCACGATGTTGCCTTCACCGAGGACTCCGTAATACTCGCATTCTTCGTTGGGACAGGATACATCCGTATACTTTTGCTTTGGGCCCCGTTCTCCCATTTAACCACTAGGATGAGATGGGAGTATAAATATAAAATATCAACTAAAAAATATAACATCACCAAGTATACAGTTCCATGTATTTTGAATATACTTTGAATGTATTTTGAAATCGCGGATCGGCTTCCCGATGCCGGAAACCTCGCAAACCGCCGGGCGAGGGCTTCTTCCCGGTCCCGCTGGCTTCCGCCCTGAGCTCGTCCCTTACCGCCATAAGTATCGTTCCGAGCACGTTCTGCCCCTGGCCGTCCATATCGGTTCCCCAGAACCTGTCCTCCCACGAGTTCCGCTCCTCCAAATATTCGTCCCCCGTGGCAAGCAGCCTGGCCGCCAGATCAGAGTGCTGCCTGAATTTCTCCCTGACGATGTCGGCCATCACGTCGGCCTTCTCTTGATCCCAGCCCGGAGCCAACTACGTCATCCCCCCGTACTCCAGGGCGGCTTCGTAGAAATTGCTGAGAAAGAACCTGTCCCCTCTGAAAGAACCCTCCGACATCCTGCCAGCTCCCTCCGGTTTGAAAGGAAACGCCGGGGCTATTTCAAGGCATTCCGAGCCGGCTATGCGGGTAACTCGCATTGAGTCATGGCTGTCTTCCATCTTCCCTCAGGACGGCATCGCAAGGCTCGACAGCGACATTGCCGCCGCTGAATGGAAGACATCTCCGTCGCCGGCGAGACGCGCAGGCTGCAGATGAAGTGCTTCCGCAGGGAACTGACCTGCGACGAAGCCATAGACCATTCGCGGCCAGGTACTCTCCCGCCCATGACGTCCGAGCCCTGTTTCCGCGCGGAATGGTGCGTTTTATGCTGCCTGCTTTCCGATCGCGCAGATCGGCCACGGCAGGAAATCTGGCGATGAGCGAAAGCCTGCCGCAGATTCGATGGCGGCCACACCCATTAGATTTTAACCATCATTTTAGAATCCTAAAATGATGATTATAATGCATTTTAGGATGCTATAATGTTTATATCAAGACCCTGTTCACACTTCCATGGAAAGGGATGCATATGCGGAGCTGGTAGCATGGAAGAATTCCCCCGACAGGAAGCCGATGATGATACGCGGCGTCAGGCAGTGCGGGAAGACATATCTGATGAGAGAATTCGGGAGGAGAGAGTTCGACGACTGCGCCTACTTCAACCTTGAAAACAACGACTCGCTTCAATCCATATTCCATGGCCGCCGGATAGAGCAGATTGTAGCCAGCCTATCCGCCATCCATGGCTCTCCCCTGGGGCCAGGAACGCTGCTGATCATGGACGAGATACAGTTCTCAGCGGCAGCCTTAGCCTCCCTGAAATACTTCTGCGAGTCCCGCCCGGACATTCCCGTCCTATGCGCCGGGTCGCTGCTCGGGATAAAACTCTCCAAGAACAGAAAACACGGCGATGCGGAGCTCTCCTTCCCGGTGGGCAAAGTATCATTCATGGACCTCCGCCCCATGACCTTCGGGGAGTTCGTCCGCGCGCGCGACGGAAACCTGATGGCGGATGCCCGCAAGAATCCGGATGATGCGATGGAGCCGTCATTCGCCGATGCCCTGAAGGAATATATGGCATTCGGGGGCATGCCGGAGGCGGTCGCAACATGGCTGTCCTCACACGACGCGGACCGGACGGAGAAAGTCATAAGAGATCTCACGGAATCTTACGAAATGGACTACCGCAGATATGCGCCGCCCAAAGACCTGGAGCGCATATCCGCCGTATGGTCGTCAGTGCCTTTCCAGATAGCCAAGGACAACAAGCGGTTCCTGTTCGGCCATGCCGTGAAGGGCGCCAGAGCGAAGGACCTGGAGGATGCCCTGCAATGGCTGCTTGACGCCGGATTCCTGCACAAGGTTAGGCTGACGCATTCTCCCGGCCTTCCTCTGGGATCCGACGGAGACGGGAGCAGATTCCGCCTCTATTACAGCGACGTGGGCATGATGCGGCAGCGCATGGGGATACCTCCCGCCGCCGTCCTGACCGGCGTCCCCGAACTGTCCGATGGGTTCAGAGGGGCCTTGGCGGAGAACCTCGTCCTCACCGAGCTCGCAGCGGCTGCCGGCAGGGAGCCTTTCTACTGGCAGAACGCGGACGGCAGGGCAGAGGTGGACTTCCTTCTGCAGGAAGGGACAGATGTATTCCCTATAGAGGTGAAATCCGGGAAGATCGGGAGGCTCCAGAGCCTGGAAGTATACATGGAGCGCTACTCCCCGAAGAAAGCATTCGTCGTCTCCCGCGAAAGCCGCGGAAAAGAGAGGGTGGACTTCGTCCCGTTCTGGTCTGTGGACTCCATACCCTCCAGATGCCGCTTCGAATAATATGGGATGGTCACCTAAAAGCGGAATACGCCATCACCATAGGAGGTTCTAAAGAAAACAATCCAAAAGAACTTTCAAAGGCCCTATCTCAATAGCACCGCAGAATCCGCCCTGAATGCCATATCCTAAATCTGCGTTGGTGGGCATGCCTTCAAAGACCACTTCGGGAATCGAAACCAATTATTCTAAAGATAGTATTTAAGTGGCTTTATTATCAATCCGAATAAGAAAATAATTTTTCACCGTATCAACATAATAAAAATAATCTCTAATATTTTATTATAACCTAATATAATAAAAATTATATATATACTAATTTATTAAATCATAACCATGGATGAAAGAATCTTCACTTCAAAGATCTCGGGGAGCGTGAGATTCAACACTGACGGCATGTACACATACTTCCAGCCTAACGAACTGCCGTTCGACATCGAGTTCAGTAAGCACATATACAGAGAATCTACCTCGGCCGTATTGTCCCTAGGAAACCTCAACGGAAGAGTGTCCGGCATGGAAGAGGAGGAAAGGTCTGTCCTCTTCGACACGCTCACCCTGAAGGAATCCGTACACAGCTCATCCATAGAAGGAACCCGCTCCACAATAGGAGACGTGTACCGTTCCGAAAAAGAAAACGTAGAAGGCACGGCACTTCGCGACGTGGAGGAAGTCCGCAACTATATAGAAGCTCTGAAGTACGGCGTGAAGGCCATCCAGGAGGGCGAAGGCATCACGGTGGAGCTTATCCACCGGCTTCATCGCATCCTTCTTGCCGGCACGCGCGGCAGCGACAAGTCACCGGGGATGTTCAAGACCTCCCAGAACGCCATAGGGATGCCGGGAGATACGCTTGACACCGCCAAAATGGTGCCCGCGCCGCCTGAAGCGGTCGAGCGTCTGATGGAGAACCTCCTGGAATTCCTGGATTCCGACGAAGACCCCCTCATAAAAATCGCTTTGGCGCATTACCAGTTCGAGACCATACACCCATACAGGGACGGCAACGGGAGGATAGGCAGGCTGCTGATCATGCTGACTATGGTCAAAGAAGGGCTTCTGACCTTTCCGATACTGTATCCCAGCGAATACTTCGACAGAAACCGGGATACATACATCGATCTGCTGTTCGGCGTAAGCTCTGCCGACCGTTTCGACGAATGGCTGGACTTCTTCATCGGGGCGATGAAAGAGCAGGCAGACGGATCGGCCAGAATGATCGATGCCCTGAGGTCGTACAAGAGAAAGCTGGAATCCCTCTGCGATACCCTGGCGGAAAAGAGATTGGTCGACCTCCTCTTCAGGAATCCGTACGTAAGGGTAGCCGACGTCTCATCTTTCTGCGAAATCTCGGCGCCCACCGCTGCCAAAGCCATCGGAAAGCTGGTGTCCGCCGGGGCGCTGAGAGAGATCACAGGAAGAAAAAAGAGCAGATTATACGTCGCCGACGGCATCCTGGAAATCCTGACAGGAAGGCGATGCACGGACTGGAAACCAAACCTGAGGGGAGACTTCCGGCTTACGGACAGAAAAGATGGCTGGAGTAAGAAAAATACGTCGGAAGACAGACTCCAAAAACAGCATGTAAGATGGGGATGGGAAGAACCCACCCCCGGTTTCTTAGGTTTCAGGAAGAGATCTGGTAGAGCTTTTTGGGCTCACCCTCGAAGGTCTTGCCGGCGAGGTCGCCTGCCGCCTTGAGCTTCGTCCCGTCCTCGCCGTAGAACGCAATCTTGTAGAACGCGTTGGCGCCCATCTTGGTCAGCGCGGAGGAGAACTGCACGTGGGTGATCTTGTAGCAGTGCGAGAACGCGCTGGTGCCGATGGATGTGACTCCGTCGTTCACTCCGTCGTTCATTTCGATGGTCTTCAGGTTGGAGCACCCGTAGAACGCGTTGGTGCCTATCGCGATCTGGTCGGACTGGATCTCGATGCTCTCGAGGCCGGTGCAGTACGCGAAGGCGCTGGTGCCGATTGACGTCACATCCTCGCCTACCGTGAGGGACGCGATGCCGGTGCACTTGTAGAACGCGTGCAGGGCCGCGTTCGCGCCGAGGACCACCGAGGTTATCTCTGTGCAGCCCCTGAACGCGTCCTTGGCCACGGTGGCGACGGTGCATTCTACATCCCTGTATTCCACGGAGCTGGGAACCACGAGCTCCCCGGCGGGCTCTTCGGTGTACCCGGTCAGCTTCACCGACAGGCTGCCCTGGAAGGAGTACTTCAGGCCGCCGGCCACGAATGACTCGCGGAGGACCTTGGAGGACCCCTCGAAGGTCTTGCCGGCGAGGTTCTCCGCGGTGCGGGCCAGCTTGGCGCCCTCCATGCCGTAGAACGAGTACTTGTAGAACGCGTTGACGCCGACCTCCTCCAGGGTGGAGGGGAGCTCGACGTGCTTTATGGCGTCGCTGTACGCGAACGTGCTGACGCCTATCGACGCCACTCCCTCGCATACGGTGACGGACTCCAGGCCGTAGCACCTGTAGAACGCGTGCAGCTCCGTGTTGACATGAAGGACCAGTGCCTTGATGTTGACGCAGTCCACGAACGCCGCCCGGGCGACCGAGATCACACCGTATTCGATGCCATCGTACACCACGGAATCCGGGATTTCGAGGGTCCCGACGGGGTCGTCCTCGTATCCGACGACCTTCGCAGTCTTAGTAATGGGGTCGGCGACGGTGTATATCAGATTGTCCACGGTAAACTCATAGCCTACGCCATAGTACTCTGATACGGATATATTCAAATCTTGATCAGGAATGCAACCTATCGTCATTAATATGATCATCTTTGTCTGGTCACCCGAGACATTCTTCGACGTCCAGGATATATTATCTAAATCGATTCCTGTGACCGACAGAGCAGCCGTTACATTCTCCAAGTCCATTTCGGCATCGACTATTATTCCCGTATCTATCGGCAATATCATGCCTTCATATATCGGCACCGAAATCACCTCTTCGTCACCTACCATAGCCTTTACCATGTGTCCAGCGACGTAATCAAAGGTGTACTTGCTGCCATCTGGCATGTTTACTTCAACGTTGTTCGACGGCAGCTGATTCGGATCATTGACCAAAGCCCACATGGTATAGTTATTTCCGGATAAGAAATCCATCGACTGATCGATCCAAACCCCGCTAACCAATGCATACAATGTGTATTCTTCAGAATAATCTTCCAAAGCTGTACACTTAGCTCCATACAACAGGCCATCGACGGAGACTATCAACTCAGTGGAATTGGCGGCCTCAGCAGCATCAATGCCGAACGCTTCAACCATCACTGCCTCATTTCCGTCCGCAATAAAGAACCAATAATTGTTCCTCTCTGCTTTGGTATAACAGAATAGCTGATGAGAATCATCATAATAGATGAAATCACCACTTGCCGTGGTTCTGATGCCCTGAGAACAATATGTGTGGCTATCGTTCATCTTTGAATGCGTCCATTGGTTATTAGCTACATCATACTCACAGATGTATGTGACTCCTACCGTATATCCG
>JAFXUX010000013.1 GCA_017524805.1 Candidatus Methanomethylophilaceae archaeon | reverse complement strand
GACGGTCTTAGGAGTGCATCCGACAACTTCGGCCGTCCTCCGGACGCTAAGGCCATTAGCCTGGCAGGCAACGATCAAATTATGCTCCTCTTTGGATAGGTGGGTATATTCGTAAGCAGTGCCAGTGCGGTCGTTGAACACGCGACCGCAGGCCTTACATTTGAACTTGCGGACGGTTCCTGATTTAGTTTTATACGTGCCGTTAGCCACGATGTTGCCTTCACCGAGGATTCCGTAATACTCGCATTCTTCGTTGGGACAGGATACATCCGTATACTTTTGCTTTGGGCCCCGTTCTCCCATTTAACCACTAGAATGAGATGGAAGTATAAATATAAAATATCAACTAAAAAGTATAACATCACCAAGCGTATTTTTTCACAAGCTAAATATTGTGGAATAGACGACCAGGATTCTCGGGCAATTCCGGATTTTAAAGATGCGCTTCGTACCCTTTCCTCCTCTGATAACCCCGATTGCATTCACCTGATTTATGCCACTAATAATCTACGTCCGTTTGGTAAAAAAACACCTATTGTTGATTTTCCTGAAAATGGTGATGACAATGTTTTGCTCGATTATGATGAACTATCATCCAAAGGCAAAGCTATTGTTGATAAAATAATCAAATCAATGGAGATGGCGGGCCTGAAGAAGATCGATACGATGGAAGTCCTCAGAGCGTGCAAAACCAGCGAAGACCAGTCTGTTCTGGACAGGAAATTCACCGACATCTTTCTCGTGTTCGATATAGATCCGCATGATAGTTTATTCGACGGCGAGAAGTTGGTCCAACTTGCGGAGGTGTTCTGCGAATCGACCGATGTGGGGAAGCTGTACATCAACTATCCAATGATGGAATCTCTGAAACACATCCGGGATCTGTGGTCATGCGACTATCTTGGCTTGATGGTCGGAGAGGACGGTATCACTGATTACAAGAGATTGGTGGGCGAGGAAGGGAGCAATAGCCTCAAAGATCTGGGGAAGGTGGACAGGCGCTCGTTCGACAGGATTGTGTTGCTGAACCTTCTGAAAGCTGACAAAATACTGGGTGGGGAGGGTAATGTTCCTGATGGCAAAGAATATGGGATCGGCTTTGATCTGGGCAGGATTTGCCGTCTTCAGACGGAGATGTGGTTGAAAGAGAGGCAGGTATGGGTTCTGAACACATCGGTGTTTTGCGTGATAGATTTCAGGCCCCAGGCTTTTCTGAGCAGTCTGATTGAGGAGTTTGGCGATGCTGGTTCTAAATAATGAACGAAAAATACCGGGGCGGATATTTCAGTTCGTTCGCAGTAAACATATAGGCGTATCATGGCTGGCCTCCGAAAATGTATTTTTTAGACGGAGCTCAGAGAGCAATCTTCCAGCCATTCTTCCAGGCGTCCGGAGGATAAACGCTCGAACGCAGTCCCTTCCGGGGTCATTTCCGTGACTATGACGTCGTCCGGGTTGAAGGCATCGAGAAGGTCCGGCGATTGCGTGGATATGATCATCTGTTTCTTCTGGGATGTCATATGGACCAGCTCGGCGAAGAGGGATATCGCGGCGGGATGCAGGCCGAGCTTCGGCTCGTCCAGAATGATGGCGGAAGGCTGCAGCTCGGGCGGCTGCAGAAGAAGCGTCGCCAGGCATATGAAACGCAGTGTCCCGTCTGACAGCTGGTTCGGGCCGAAGACCTCATCGCATCCGTTCTGCATCCATTTCAGACGGATCAGGTCATGATTTGCAGAAGAAGGCTCAAGCACGAATTCTTTGATGTATGGCGCGACCATTTTGACGGCTCTCATTATGTCATCGTAATTGCTGCGGCGGGATTTTTTCAGCATATACAGAAACGGGGCTATGTTTGCCGCGTCGTTTTGAAGATATTCGGAATCGGATGTGTCATGGTCCTGTTTCATGCCGGAATTCCAGGAGGTGTCGTGGAAGTGGTATACCTTCCATCTCTCTGCCGACAGTATCGGCGTTATATAGCTTTCGATTCTGTTCCCGGTTTCTCTGTCAAATTCGGACTCATAATGGTTGGGGAGAGCCTTCACAGGGGATCTCACTCCTTTGTCCCAACCAAAGTACTCTTCTTTGAAAGAAAGAGCTGAGCGTCCGGACGGGGAGTTGAGAATAGTTGGCGAAATCAGGCACGACCTGATTCTTAGGCCCGAGCAGTCGGACTACCCGATGTACGAGTACCAGGAGGAGTACGCCCTCCTCCTCTGGGCGCTGCAGGAGAAGGCGGGCCTCACGTTCGAGGAGGCGACGTTCATAGGGGCTGACATGCTGAGGGCTACAATGCCGTCGGATTTCTCTGAGGACATTTTCGGCATAGACTATTATGAGTATATGGCTTGGTTCGAATACTTCAAGTCTTTGCTGTTCGGAGTCGACCTCACCAAGTACATCGGCAAGTTCGAGCCCAACTATTGGGAATCCCAGGTATATCAGTGGTTCTGAGGGGGATTCAATGAAGAAGAAGGAGAGGGAGAGGAAGGTCAGGTACTGCACCCGCCTGTGGCTGCTGCAGGAAATCGCCGGGTGCACGTTCCTCGAGGCCAGGGCGTACCTCCGCAGGGAGAGGAACGAGACCGTCGCGTCCCTGGCGGAGGCCTATTCGATCGCGGAGGACGACGTCCTGGCTGCCATAGCGTCCGCCGAGGAGAAGGCCGCGGAGGCCGAGGCCAGATGGGATCTCTTCCACGGGCATGAGCCGATATACCCGGACCCCGACGAGAGGATTGACTGGCGACGGCGTCCTTCTTGTGTTGATGGCATCGGACGATTCCGGAAGCAACCCGCGCAGACAGGCTTGTGCGCTGCGGTGCGGCTGGGCCTGCCGCATATGTGGCAGTACCTCTCCTGGCAGTTCGGGTTGTTGTACCGGCTCCAGATGCTGTAGCACGGTCCGCAGCAGTAGATTCCGGCATCCGTGCCGACCGCTTTCCTGCAGCGGATGCAGAACCCTTCGGGCGCGTGATCGGCTTCGGGGTCCGCATCCCCCTTCTGCGGCTCTTCCGCACTGATATTGTCGACGGGCTCCGGCAGCCTGGAGAACCTGACGTCCGGCACTTTGCTCACGACCTTCCTCGTTTTCGTGAACTCGCATTTTATGGTGGCGTACACGGGCTCGCTGTGCTCTTCGTTTCGGAGCACCTTGATATATCCACTAGAGAAAAACTGGAGAATAATTCGCTGGATGTCTCTTCCATTACCGAAAGAATCCAACTCGTTTAAATATAAATCATAAGGAAAATGGCGCCGCCGCACGGATTTGAACCGAGGACCTTGTGATTAACAGTCAGCTACACAAACCTTCAACGGCAAGAAACGCTTTTGATTGACGACAATCCTGTGAAAACATTGGGCGGCAGGTCCATTTTTCACGGATTATCGTCAGTTATCTTCCGGAGAAAAAGTAGAGGAATAACCGACTAGAGAAAAACCAGAGAAAAACAGGGGGCATCGTCGGCAGATCGAAAGGATAAATTTATCGGCATGGGCGATACAATCGGTTCCGGCAGCGGTTTTCGCCGGAGGCACTTACGGCGATGCCATGCCGCCCGTTCCCCTCCCCTCCCAATCTGCCCAACCTTCCATCTCTCATCAGGCTCATCGGAGGAAGATGGCGGCCGTCGTTCGTCGCCGATCTTTCAGGCGGGGAGAGGCCTTGGGTTGCGGGGTGCGCCGCCATCCTCTCCGTCCCGGGTCTGTGCTGACATCCCCGCGCCGACAAGCCGAGCATCCGGGCGCATGCGGATGTCTTCTTTCTCGGCCGTTCCGGAGCGGCCGAACCCGCGCCGATCCTGCGGGGCTGGCGCGCTGCGCTACAATTAAAAGCGCATGAAACGTAGCATTTCCCATGTGGTCATTTCCATCCGATCTTCAGGGCAGCCGGTGGGCCCCGGCCGCCGCGATCGCCCTGGCGCTGGTTGCCGTCCTGGCCGCCGTCTCCCTCGCGGAGGGCGCAGAGGCGAGTCCAGACCAATTCACTGCGGACGGCATCGAATACGAAGTGGTAGACGCAGAAAAGCGTCTCGCAGGGATAACCGGGCATTCCGGCATAATCCGCCAGGTCTTCGGCACCGTGATTTACAACGGGGACGAATGGACGGTGGCCTCCGTGGGGGAAAGCGCCTTCCAGGGCTGCGAGTCGCTGGTTACCGCGGATCTGCCGGGGGCGACATCCGTGGGGGACTACGCCTTCGAGGGCTGCAAATATCTAAGGAGCGCTGCCCTTGGTTCTGTGACTGCTGTGGGCGCACACGCCTTCGAGGGCTGCGATCTTAGGTCGTTGAGCCTGCCCTCGGCCGGATCCGTGGGGGGCAGCGCCTTCCGGGGCTGCGGCTCCCTGGAGACCGTTGACCTGCCCTCGGCCGGATCCGTGGGGGTCGGCGCCTTCCAGAACTGTGGCTCCCTGAGTTCTGTGTACCTGCCCTCGGCCGGATCCGTGGGGGTCGGCGCCTTCGGGGACTGCTACTTCCTTCAGCACATCATTTTCTCTGACTCTCTGGGGAGCGTCGGAGGGGGCGCTTTCAGCGTGCACTTCTACAGCGGTGACACGGAGCTTGATCTCGACGCCGATTCCCTCCGCGGAAGGGAGTTCGTGGGAGACGGCGACGGCATGCTCTACGAGGTGTTCACCGAAGATTACGTGCACTACAAAGTGCTCCCCGAGAACGAGGTCTCCGCCATAGGCTTCGAGGGGAGCCCGGAAATCCTGGCCGTGCCCTCGTCCGTAGCGCGCAACGGCAAGGAATACTTCCCCGTTTCGATCGCCGAATATGCCTTCGCGGAATGCGCCACGGCGAAGAAGGTCACAATCGGCGATCACGTCACCGAAATAGGGTTCAACGCCCTCGGATGCCCCTATCTCGAGGAGATAGAGGTCGGCCCGGGCAACATGACATTAGAGTCCGTCGAAGGCGTCCTCTACGGCGAGGGGGGAGAGACGCTCCTGAGGTTCCCGGCCGCCAAGCAGACGGTCGTGTTTTCCGAAGGCGTGGCCGAGATCGCCGCCGGGGCGTTCTACGGCGCCGGGGCCGCACTGAAGGCCGGCGGCCAGGACGGCAAGTACTTCCGCTACGTGAAGATCCCCGCCTCCGTCACGAAGATCGGGGACAGCGCCTTCGAGGGGAGCACCCTCGAGTGCCTCAAGTTCTCGGGCGGCACGGTCTCTTTGGATGACTTTGCCTTCGCATATTGCTACAGCCTCACCTACGCCGTGTTCAACGCGGAGTTCGTGAGCGTCGCGAAATACGCGTTCGATGGATGCGTGTTCTACGACGGCGGCGCCGTGATGGCCGTCGGGGATGCCATCGCGGGCCACAAGTTCACCGGGGACGGCAGCGGGCATCTCGATCTATACGTCCCGCCCCTCAGGGGGACCATCGTGAGCGGGGACGTGAAGTACAGGATAACATCCAACGACGGCGCCATGACCGTGTCCGCGGTCCGCATCGCCGACGAAAGCGCGACCGAGCTGGTAATCCCCGCGTCCATATCCTATCTGGGGTTCGAGTGGGAGGTCGCCTCCATAGCCTCCAAGGCCTTCATGGGGAACGGCAAACTGGAATCCGTCACCATCGGCGCCGACGTCGGGTACAGGGCCTTCTCCAGATGCCCCAATCTGACTCATGTCGATCTCGCCGGGGCCTCCTCCGTCGGATCGTACGCGTTCAGCGGGTGCAAGGCCCTGGAAACCGTGTCAAACGGTGGCTCCCTCATATCCATAGGAACGAGCGCGTTCAGCGGGTGCTCTTCCCTTTTTAGAATAGACCTCTTCAGCGTCCAATCCGTGGGGAAGCACGCATTCTACTGCTGCAGTTCCCTAACCAAAGCAAACCTGGGCAGCGCCGAGTCCATAGGCTACGGCGCGTTCAGCGGGACGGACCTGCGGGATGTCGTCTTCGGCTCTTCACTCAAGTCCGTCGACCCCAAGGCGTTCTTCGGATACGCCTTCTATGACGCCAGTGACAACAAGATCAAAGCCACCGCCGAGAACCTCGGCAAACATCACTTCACCGGCGAGGGCAAGGCCCTGAGTTTGGAATACTGAACCCGGACGGCCGGATGCCCCGGCAGAAACCCGATTCGGCGGCGGAAGGCGGCCCTCCAAGGGCGCGCCGCCTTCCCGGCCTTCTCCTCTCCTCCGGATCTGCGCTCCCTGCTCTGATATTCCCGCGGCCGCCTCCTCCCTGGCGGCTTCTAGGCTTCACGCCGAGGGCGGCACGGGCACTCCCAAAGAATCCGGCAGTTCCCAACAGCGCTTCCCCGCGGGAGCCTTCTTTGGCCGTGATACGCGGCTCTGGACCCCTCCGCGGCGGCCCGGCGGCCGGAACCGCCCCGGCGGATGGGGCGGGGAGGACGCAGACGGTCCCGCTCTAAATCAGGGGAAAAGGCATGGCCGATCGCGGGGCCGGGACCGGGGCCCGGGAGAGCGGGTGGAGCCAACGGCGCCCGGAAAACCCCCTGAAAAACCGGGTACAAAGATAGATATATATGCAGGCGCAAGGGGGCCGTTGTCTGTCTGTCCGTGCTCCTCGCATTCTGGCCCTATTTCAACAATTCTTCAACAGTTCTCTCCGCCCCCATCCCAGCAGATCTGCAGCAGATAGCCAGAGCAGAGAAATCAATGGAAAGCAGAAATAGTCGTAAAACGGGCCAGGGGCGATCCGTGGACATGAACGATTAAATAAGCGTAATACGAGGGGGCAGATGTCCCTCTGGCGAAGCCAGAGAGTTATGCCAGATATCCAGAATGCGGCCCATCAGATCTTCTTCAACCTGACTCTCACGGTATCGCCGACGTCCAAACCCTGTTCCCTCGTGACGCCCGCCGGGATCGTTATCACTACCGAAGCCGCGCCCCTGACTTTCACCTGGGCCTCGAACTCCGCCGTGGATTCCTTTTCGGTCAGTTTCCTCGCTCCGAGCTCGCCGTCAATGAACTCCTTGGTCCAGGCTATCGTCGCCCATCACCGCACTTCCAGCACGCGCTTCCTCGCGTTTATGCTCGCCCTGTCGAGGGCCTCGATGGCGATCTCGATATCGGAGGCGTCCATCCCGCGGGCTCCATGTAGCTCGAGAGACTCCTCAGCATTCCGCGAGGTTCCCTGAGGGCCAAGCAGACAGTCTCCCAATCTTCTGTCGTTGCGTTCATCTCTTTACACAGGGCCCTCATCACCAAATCGGGGGAGGCCCGCGAGATCGGGCTCGAAGACGCGGTGATCAGCATGGCGCCGTCGAAGGCTTCTACGACCGCCTGGAATACTGCGAGGACTGCATCTCCAAGGCTGTGCTGGCGATAGACTACGTCGCCAACTTCCACCCGTTCATCGAGGGGAACAAGCGGACCGCCTTCGAGCTTGCCGTTCGCCTACTTAAAAGCGGAGGGTACGAACTGAACGACAACGACGCGACGCTCCTTTTCGTGAGGGACGTCGCGAGAGGGGTCTACGACAGGGAGGAAGTGGAAGAATGGCTGAGACGCAGCTCGCATCTCAGCACTTCTTGAGGTTCTCGAACACGTAGGCGTAGCGCTTCATGTCCTGCTCGATCTCCTCGTCCGTGATACCATATTCGAGCCCTCCGAACGGGGGGACGTCCCTGGAATCCGGGGCCGTGGATTTCCTGTCCATGGATACGCCAGCGCCTGCGCGATTAAAAAACCTGTCGGAAGATTAACAGCGAATGAAATGCCGAAAACCATTCGGGAATCGATAACATGGATGCGACCGAGATCGAGGAGACGGCGGAAGCCGTGGCAGGGGCCTGGGACACGCTGTCCCCCATAATCGAGTTCCTGCAGACGAACTGGCTGACGCTGGCGCTCACAGGGGAGATAGTGGGGGCGGCGATCGCCCTGAAGTTCCGGCACTACTGCCGCGGGCTGGTATGTCTCCTCACCGCGCTGGCCACCGTCTGGGCGGGGGTGCCGCAATGATAATCCAGTACACCCGGGGCACCAGGCGCGACGACATGGAGATATTCCTGCGGGCTTTTCACGTCCCGCAATCGATTTCATCATTCTCATTATTTCAAAACGATCTTTTATGCAACTCATAATTCCGACAGAGGCTTATGCACGCGCGCGCATGCTTAGACCGTCCTCCTGCGCATAATCGAGGGTTACGTCGACTCCCACCAGGAAGACGTCGCCAAGGGCAGGTGGCGGATGAGCCATTATTGTCCCGGCGGATGGGACGAGGAGGACGATGTTTTCTGCAATCGTGGGAAGAAATGAATCGAACAGCGTGCCGATTATTTTTCATCGCGGGCCCGCCGTTCGCCAATCTGATTCCCTGCCTTTTTCAGCCAGAGGATGAGACGCGAGGAGGTGGTTGCTCTGAGGTGGGAGAAGCTTCTGGGAGCACAGTACATCCGCATCGATTCTGCGGTCCGCAGCCTTCCTGGCAAGGGGATCCTCGTGAAAGATCCGAAGTCCATCCATTCCAGGCGGAAATATGCCATGACGGCTTTCCTCCGGGATCTCATCATGCAATGGAACCGGGAATGTGGTGGGGTGTCAGAGGGGTATCTTTTCCCGTCGCCCACCGTCACGGGAAATCCAGTGTTTCCCGACACCATCACTTCGCACACCGCATCACTGTCGAAGAGACTTGGGTTCAGGGTGACCCCCACATGATAAGGCACGTCTTCATAACCGTGAATCGCGTGGTTCTAGGGGCCGATAAGGACGTGATGTCCCGCCTGGTCGGCCATGCCGACGACAACATTGATGCGGCCTACATGGACTCCGTCCTCTCTGTAAAGAATGAGATCCAGACGAGGTATGAGGAGTATCTCGAGCTGCCGAGCCATTTCCTGAAAACCGGGTCAGGCGATACAAATCGTATCGAAGCATCTTTCGATATTTTCCACGATTCGGAGCATCTTCAGACATCTACTAGAGAAAAACTAGAGAAAAATTCGCTGGATGTCTCTTGCATTACCGAAAGAATCCAACTCGTCTAAATATAAATCATAAGGAAAATGGCGCCGCCGCACGGATTTGAACCGAGGACCTTGTGATTAACAGTCACACGCTCTACCTACTGAGCTACAGCGGCTTGTGTAAGTGCGTGAACGAAACGCTTATATTAATATTTTATGTCAAAACTGATGCTCTGGAATCAGGCAGACAATCTTCTGCCCACCAATGAAGATTCCATTAATCTGTCGCAGAGCCAGTCTATGACGTTGACCACTTCTATGCCGCTGTACGAACCGAGTCCGAAACGATCCATTGTGAGGACCGTTCTGCGGTAGTTGACATTCACCCGTTCCAAAGGTCTCAGTTCCCTTTCTCTGGTCTCGTCAGCCATCATGGTCTTAGTGACCTGATAGTGCTCGACACTCTCCGAATCCGTAACAGTGAAATCGACTTCTGAATCTTTGCAGTGGCCTACACGTACCGTATACTCTCTCCTGAGCAGCTCCATATATACGTTGTTCTCCAGCGGCCTGCTTATGTGGCGGGTTCTCCATTCATAACGGCTCTTCTTATGCCTATGTCAGCAGAGTAGAAATTGCTCTTGGATTTCAACATCTATATTAAACGCAACCTGTGCTGAACACGCAGTTCGTGTGTTAGTATGTCAAGACTGATCGCAGTTCCACGAGAATGCGGCCAAAAAGATCGGCACCGAATATTCACAGTCAGCCGAAATAACGGTTCGCCTAACACTTTTGCTGAAATGAAATGTTAAATCGGCCGCCCGAGAAAGCCAGGTGGCCTGGATTGTTTTTGCGGCGGCAGGCAGGCTCAGCGCCCGTACCACTTGTGTTTTCCCCATCTGGTCTGGTTGATGTAGACCCCCTGCGCGATGGTGTTGCAGCATGCGCGGGCCTTCTCCTCTGCATTGGGGCCTTTGTAGGTCCTGTAGCATCCGAGACATTTCCAGGCCGTTTCGGCTTTTTGGTCTGTCATTGCGACTGAATCCCAAGGCAGATTAATAAATGTTGGGACAGAAGCTCTCTCCACCGGCCATCCGCCTTTTTTGGCAGTGGATTTCGATCTTTGTTGGAATGAATATAGCATTGGGTTGAACGGGCAGAAAAATCTCGGAAATGTAGACAATTGCCGAATGCCCTACTGGGTAAAAGGCTCGTATTTCTCCTATCTTATTTATAGTTTCTACACCCATTAGCACTTATGAACAGAATCAAGGTGATCAATGAGCCTTCTGAGCTGGTCCCTATGCTCAGGTCCGTTGATACACCCGTGAAAAGAGACGTCCTCAAAGAGGTCACACTGGAGTGGAGGACCGCCGACGAGATCGCAGAGAAATACGGTCCCGAAGGCAGGGATGCCATAGTCTTCTTCGAGAAGATGAAACTGGTGGAGACCCGTTGGATGTCCAAAGACGGCGGGTATCCGGAGAAATCGTATCATACGTATTACACATCTTTCAGCATAAACGCGCAGTGGCCAGTTTACGAGATCAGCGACGTTCTGACCGCGGCCATGATGGGCGACGACGAATACGGGGAGATCGAGCGGAAAATCCTGGAGAAAGTCGGGAAGGACGGCGTATTCTCGGGCGACGTGGCGGAATCCCTGGGGCTTTCGTCGACCATGCTCAAGAGTCTGGTCCGCAGATCGGTGAAGATGGATTACCACGGGCACAGGATAGAGCTCATCCGCGAAGAGTAATTCCATGCCCGATATTTGGATAATGAGGATAGGGCACCGTCCAGAAAGGGATAAGCGCGTCACGACGCATGTGGCGCTGTCTTCGAGAGCCCTCGGAGCCAGAGGCATCTATGTCGATACCCACGACGAAGTCTTGGAGGAGAACATCCGCAGCGTGGCCGAGAGGTTCGGCGGGGACTACCAGATAAAGACCGGGGTCAGATGGCAGGACGCCATCCGCGGATTCGACGGGAAGGTCATCCATCTCACCATGTACGGCGAGAGGGTCGACGAAGCTCTCCCCAAGATACCCCGCGACGAGAATCTCATGATAGTCGTGGGGGCGGAGAAGGTGCCCCGCGAAGTCTACGACCGCGCGGATTTCAACATCTCGGTGGGCAACCAGCCCCATTCGGAGATAGCGGCTCTGGCCATATTCCTGGACCGCCTCACCGAAGGAAAGGCCCTGTATTCCGACCGCCACGGGAAGATCACGGTGGTTCCCAACGAAAGGGGGAAGACGGTTGTCGAGAATTCCGACCGATTTCGAATGCATGAGGTTTCTCATCGAGAAAGGATGCAAGAGGCGCGTGATCATCCATTGCTGCACTGTCAGGGCGGTGGCGGAGGAGATGGCATCCCGCATCCCGGAGGCCGACAGGGATCTGGTCATAGCGGGCGCGCTTCTGCATGACATAGGCCGCTCCGTCGACCACTCGATAATGCACGCCTGCATCGGGGCGGAGATAGCCGAGGGCCTGGGGCTTCCGAAGGAGATCGTCGAGATCATCCGCAAGCACACCGGCGCCGGCCTGGACGCGGTGGACGTGGAGGAGCTCGGCCTCCCGACCGGGGATTATATGCCCCGGACGCTGGAGGAGAAGATCGTGGCGCACGCCGACAACCTGGTCAGCGACAACCGCGTGGTGCCGCATAGCATTCGGTGAACAAGCTTGCCGCCAAAGGGGCCTTCCGCGGCGCGGAAAGGATCGAGCTGCTCCACATGGAGCTTTCCGATCTTTACGGCGAGGATCTGGATTGCATCATCGGCAAGATCGGGGAGTACCCGAGGCTGAAGTGCATGTCTCTGATGCCCGAATACGACTGAAAAACATCTGCGGGTACCGGGGGATCCCCTCGGCTCCCTCATCCATTCTGCGACATAGAATCTGTTCAGACTCATGCCTTTTTATCGGTGCATACGCATTGAGGTCCGAGACACATGGTAACCGAACTGAGCGGATCCAATTTCGATAGCTTCGTCAAAGAACACAGCGTGGCCCTCGTCGACTGCTGGGCACCCTGGTGCGGGCCCTGCAGAAGGATGGGCCCCATAATCGACGAGCTCGCGGCCGATCTCGAAGGAAAGGTGGGAGTCGCCAAGCTCAACACGGACGACAACCAGGACATTGCGTACAAATTCGGCATCAGCGCCATCCCCACCCTTCTGATCTTCAGGGACGGGAACCTCGCCGATTCCCTCGTAGGGCTGAGGCCGAAAGAGGCAATCATCGATGCGCTCGGGCTGCAGCGATGGACGCCGACGTGTTCATAATAGGGTCCGGGCCCGCGGGAGTCCAAGCGGCCATCCACGCATCTAGGAAGAAATCCTCGGTGCTGGTCGCCGGGAAGAGCTCGTCCAGCTCCATGTTCGGGGCTGAGATAGAGAATTACTTCGGGACCGGGGCCCTCCCGGGGGACAGAATCTTAGCCGAGGGCATCTCGCAGGCGGAATCCTTCGGCGCAGTTTTCCTGGGCAAGAACGTGGTGTCGGCTTCCGCCGATGGAAAAAGGTTCAGATTCGTTCTCGAGGACGGGACCGAGGTCGAGGCAAAATCCGTCGTGATCGCGACGGGGATATCGCGCCAGAAGCTCGGGATCCCGGGCGAGAAGGACCTTTACGGCAAAGGCGTGAGCTATTGCGCGTCATGCGATTGCAATTTCTATAAAGGGCGCAGGGTCGCCGTGGTCGGGAACGATTCTGAGGCCGCCATGTCCGCGGAGCTTATGACCCATTACGCCGCAGAGACCCATTGGATTGTATGGGACCCGAAGGCGGACGAAACGCTGGCGATGAAGGCGGAGGACGCCGGGGCCGTCATGCACCGTTCCAAGCCCAAAGCCGTGGCAGGAGACGGGAAGGTCGAATCCCTGGTTTTGGAGGACGGCACGATCATAGCCGTTGACGGGGTCTTCATAGAATTGGGGGCAAGATCGTCAGCCGACATAGCGATGGATCTGGGCGTCATGCCGGAGATCGACGATTCGATCGGGGTCGGGGCGGATTGCTCCACCGAAGTCCGGGGAGTGTTCGCATGCGGAGACGTCACCGGGAGGCCATGGCAGGTCGCCAAAGCGGTGGGCCAGGGCTGCATCGCGGGAACCGGCGCCGCAGATTACGCGAGGAAAGCTGAATGACGGTATCCGATCTGATCTCCGGGATGCTCAGGGAAGAGGGCGGATTCCAGAAGGCCTTCCGCGACATCCTCGAGAACGAGCTCGACATCTCCCTCAACGAATTCTGCCAGCAGGCGGGGATATCCCAGAGCACAATGTACAAGCTTCTGGAGGACCGCAGGGAGCCCAATCTGCGCACCGTCCGCCAGGTGATAAAGGCCCTGAAAGTGCTGTCCAAGCCCGAGTCCAAGCGTTTCATCGCCGTCATAGCCTCAACGAACGTGGTCGACAACCTGCCCAAATCCGTCGATTTCAACGGCATGAGCGTCACCGTCAAGGAATATCCCGTCCAGACCGTCGAGGATGCCATAATTGCCGCTGTCCGCGCGGAGAGGGACGGCGCCTTGGGGGTCGTCTGCGCACCGATAGTCGCGCCGACAGTGGAGAAGATACTGGCGATACCGGTGTCCCGCGTCATACCGACGGAGAGCGTCATACTCGCCGTGGACAGGCTGATGACTTCGATCTGATTCCCAATCCCCATTCTCCCGTTTTTAGTTGCGCTCCGACCTAAAAAAATAAAACATGGCACGGCATCCGCGGTTCCTAGGTGAGATCACTGTTCGAGATGCAGGTCGTCAGCAACACGCCGCTCGTAGGGATTTCAGATCCGGACATCGTGGCGGAGACGTTCCTGACGCAGATAGGCTATCTGCCCAAGGGATACGATCCCAGGACCAACGCGTCCGGGGTCAAGGAAAGCGTCCCTTACCGCCTTTTCATGGATTATTTCATGTCTTTCCCGTCGAAGGCGTGGTCCGCGGAGGAGCTGGCCGCGCTTCTGGAGACGACCAAGCCGACCATTTATCGCCATATCAACAAGCTCAAAGCGCTGGATATTCTGGAGACGGTAGACGTCGAATGCGACGGCCAGAAACGCAAGGGATACCGCATAAGGTTCGGCGACCTGTCCAAGGCCTGGGCTTTCGCGGAGTCCAACGTGAAGATGGCGATGGAGAACTACCGCATGACGGTCGCGCATTTCCAGGAACTCATGTCCGAGAGGTTATGACATGGCAGACAAATATGCGATAACGCCCGGATCCAGATTCATCGTCCACCACGGGAAGGAAGGCATCACCGAGGGCACGCTCAAAGGCATCACCGTCATGGGAGGGAGTACCGCGATGGCGTTCGAGCTCGACGACGGCGTGATGCGTTACATCAACTCTACGGCGATCCAATACATGGACCTCATAGGGGACGCTCCCGAGGAAGAGAAGCCCCAGAAAGACGTCGGAAACGTGTATTATGGCTGACCTCCGCGCCGCAGATCTGGCCGCGGACATAATCGCCGCCGCGAAGTCCGGGGAAATCCGGGACAGGGCATCGCTGCAGAACCTGAAGCTGAAGCTCTGCAAGAGATACGGCCTTCAGGGGGTCCCGCCGAACTCCGAGATCCTGGCGGAAGTCAGGCCGGAAGACAGGGGCCTGCTGCTTCCGCTGCTCCTGAAGAAGCCTATGCGCACGATGAGCGGGGTCGCCGCCGTCGCGGTCATGACGTCCCCCTGCGACTGCCCCCACGGCAAATGCGCCTATTGCCCGGGAGGGGTCTCCAACGATTCTCCCCAGTCCTATACTGGCAAAGAGCCGGCCGCCAGGCGCGCTGGAAGGAACGGTTACGACCCGTATCTCCAGGTATCGGACAGGATAAAGCAGCTCTCGGACATCGGTCACGACACCGCCAAGATCGAGCTGATAATCATGGGCGGCACGTTCACCTGCAGGGACCCGGAGTATCAGGAATGGTTCGTACGCAGGTGCTTCGATGCTCTGAACGGCAGGGACTCAGACTCGTTGGAAGAAGCCCAGAGGCTGAACGGGAGCTCGGACCACAGATGCGTAGCGATGACCGTCGAGACCCGCCCGGATGTCTTCGACGCCGCCCAGATCGAAAGGGCGATGGCGTTGGGTGCGACCAGAGCCGAGCTGGGAGTGCAGATATTGGACGATGAGATTCTTGCAGGAGTGGACAGGGGCCACGGGGTAGAGGAAGTGCGCAGATGCACGAAGGAATGCAGGGAGCACGGGTTAGCTCTGTGCTACCATCTTATGCCTGGGCTGCCAGGGTCGGATCCGGAGAAGGACATGGAATGCTTCAGGAAGGTTTTCTCCGACCCGGATTTCCGCCCGGATATGCTCAAAATCTACACGACACTGGTCATAAGCGGCACCAAGCTTTATGAGATGTGGGAGTCGGGGGAGTATGAGCCGTACGACGTGGACACTGCCGCCGCCCTGATCTCAGACATGAAATCCGAGGTGCCGGAGTACGCCAGGATACAGAGGATCCAGCGCGACATCCCCGTGCCGCAGATAACCGCCGGAATTCTGAAGAGCAATCTGCGCCAGATAGTGGAGGACAGGATGGCTTCTGAGGGCAGGGCTTGCAGATGCATACGCTGCCGCGAGGTCGGCCACACCGGCGCGGTTCTGGAGGACCCGTCGAAGATCGCGCTGAAGACCTTGGAATACGGGGCTTCGGATGGAACCGAACTTTTCATCTCTTACGAATACGAGGATTCGCTTGTGGGCTATGTCAGGCTCAGGCTGAGCGGATGCGAAGACGCCATCCTCAGGGAGCTGAAGGTGTTCGGGAAGATGGCAGTCCCGGGCGGCGACGGCAGCTGGCAGCACCGCGGATTCGGAGGGGCTCTTCTGTCCGAGGCCGAAAGGGTCGCGAAGGAAGCCGGACGTCCCAGGCTGAGGGTCACATGCGCGGCCGGAGCCAGAGGCTATTACGCATCCAAAGGGTATCATGAAGAGTTCCCGTACATGGTCAAAGACCTTTGATTAGTTTTTTAACGGCGAAAAGGAATCACCTGCCCATGATGGATTACCCATCCGTTTCCTCTCATCTCGACCCGGAAGTACGCGAAAGATTCCATCGCGCGCTGATTCTTCTGGAAGGGGATCCGCTGTCCTCGGAAGCCGTCTCCCTTCTCCGTTCCAATGCCGAACGCGGATGCGCCGATTCGATGGTCCTTCTCGGGGACGTCTATGCCGACGGTGATGAAGCTCAGAGGAAAGAATCCATCTGTCTGTTCCGTTCCGCGGCGGAAGCCGGAGACCCGTCCGGCATGCGCAATCTGGCCTATTGCCACGCCGTCGGCCTCAATTGCGAGAAGGACAAGGCCGCAGCCGCTGAGCTCTATGAGAAGTCGGCCGAGATGGGCAATCCGCGGGCCATGTGCAACATAGGCGTCATGTATGATTACGGGAACGGCGTGGACGAGGATCCCCTCAAGGCGTTCCAATGGTATCTCCGCTCGGCCGAGGCCGGATGTCAGAGGGGGATGACCAACGCCGGCGAATGCTACATGCGCGGGAGAGGGACGGAGAAGGATCTCGCCGAGGCAGAAAGATGGCTTTCCCGTTCGGGCAGCCCCCGTGCGCTCTGCCGTCTGGCCGAGATTTACATGGATGAGATGGATGACATGGGCAAGGGCATGGAATACCTGAGGAAATCGGCCGGAGGCGGCTATTCCAAGGCCATGGTCCGTTTGGCCATCACCATCGAACGGTCCGACCGCGCGGAAGCCGTCAGGCTGTATTCCGAAGCGGCCCGCAAAGGAAACAAGGATGCCATAGCGCGTCTGGAGAGCATGGGGGAGCCGGTCCCGGAGTCCTCCATGGGCAAGGGCAGGAAGAAATCATGACGATGGCCAAAGGCGAGCGCATACTCACCGCCGTCGCGGTGGCCGCAACGATAGCAATCATAGCGGTGTTCATATGGGTCATTCTCGAGAGCCACTCCGGGAGGATGCCGTACGATTCGTTCGTGCTGTACAGCGTAGCTCTGTCAGGGATGCTGACGTTCGTGGTCCTCATCTACGCCGTGATCATGGTGAGGCCTTTGGAATCCACCACGAAAAGGTACGAGGATTACGCCGAAGAGCGCAAGAGGAAAGGCGAGCGATCCCGCATCTGCCATTTATTATACTATGCGACCCATCATTCGCGCGAGGCCGATAGGCCGATGGTGGGGCAATATGGCAGCTGAATTCACGAAGATCCGCAATGAGAACATCTGGCGCCGCCGCGCTTACCGCGTTGCCATCGCCATTAAGGAGCGTTTCTCTTCTCCTTCAGATGTCGTCCTGGACGTCTGCCCCCAGATAGATACGATAGCCAGCTCGATCCCGGTCGCATATCATAAGGCGGGCATGAAATCCGTCGCCGCCGGGACCGCTTTCGACGGGATCGAGGAGGGCAAGAAGGTCACCGCAGTCTTCTGCAGCAACATGGGGAAATTCAAGAGCCTGGCAGGGACCGTCGAATCCATGGCCCGGAATGCCGAGCGCTTCATATTCTGCTCTTCCGGAGACCGCATCCCGGCCGAAGAGCTGTCCGCTACTCTCACAGGATTGGGCTTCATAATGACATGCAGGGAATTGGGCGCGGATCCCACCTCCACCTGCCTATACATCTTCGAGAAGGCCGACCAGTATTCCATCGGCAGCAACTACTATTGCACCGGGTGCGGCTCATGCAGGAACGCCTGCCCCAAAGACGCCATAACCATGGCCTACGACGGCGACGGCTTCCTCAAGCCCGTTGTGAACCGCAGAGCCTGCGTGTCCTGCGGGAAATGCGTGAAAGCCTGCCCAGTCATCGACCCGGATTACAGCAATTCCAACCCCGAATGCTACGCTTTCGCCGCGGACGGCGGGAAAATCGAGGGGAGCAGTTCGGGAGGCGCCTTCTTCAGGCTCGCCGAGAAAGCCGTCTCCGAGGGCGGAAAGGTCTACGGCGCCGTGTGGAACCCCGATTTCACGGTGTCCATAGGATCCGCGGAGGACATGCCCGGCGTGGAGCCCATGAGGCATTCCAAATACGTCCAGAGCAGCACCGAGCTGTCGTTCAGAGAGGTCAGGGAAGATCTCGAAAGCGGGAGGAAGGTCCTTTACACCGGGCTCCCGTGCCAGATCGCCGGCCTGAAAAGGTATCTGGGCAAGGGCTATCCCAATCTCGTCCTGGTCGATCTTCTGTGCTATTACACTCCGCCCCAGACCGCCCTCCTGAAGTATCTGGACGAGAATTTCGGCCTGGACAACGTGGAGAGCATAACTTTCCGCACGGTCAAGGGAGAATCCGGAAAGCATACCGTGCGCCTCAAGGACGGCACCTCCGAGCTCCGCACCCCCAACAACGACGCCTATTCCAAAGCCTTCAGAAACTGCATGCTGGCCAAGGATTCCTGCAAGCACTGCAGATTCGCCCGCATTCCCCGCCAAGGCGACATCACCATAGGGGATTTCTGGGGGCTGGCCAAGAAGAAGCCTGAATGGAAGGGCAAAGGCCCCAGCATAGTCCTGCTGAACAGCGAGAGAGGGAAGGCTTTCTTCGAGTCGTGCATGAAGGATTCGGACCTGCGCGAGGCCATACCCAATTTCTCGCCCGAAGGCAACAGAATCGCCAAGGATGCCTCTTACGAGCCTTCGACTTACAAGAGCGGGCACGCCCTCCTTAAAGAGCACGGGTTCAACGGGGCCGTCGCCCATCTGTGCGATTCGAAGGCGGACGTCTGCATCGTGGGCATGTACAACAGGAACTACGGGAACTGTCTCACCTACTATTCGCTGTACAGAGCCATCAAAGGCACGGGCAGGACGGTCCTGATGATCAGCAACCGGTCTTCCAACACTTTCGGTGGGTTCCTGAATTATCCTTACAACATAGCGGACGTCGATCCCGGGATAGAGTCCATGGACGAGCTTCCCAAGTTCAACGCCAGGTGCAGGACTTTCGTTCTGGGTTCGGACCAGTGGCTGAGGGACAACATCCTCGTCGGCAACAGGTACTACCCGTGCATGTTCTGGGTGGACGATGACAAGTACAAGATCGGCTGCGCGGTTTCCTTCGGGAAGGGAAGCTTCACCGAGAACCGCGACGTCCGCACCAAAGCCGGGACTTTCCTGTCCCGTTTCAACCGCATCTCGTGCAGGGAGGACGGCGGGGTCGAAGTGATGAAGGAGGCGTTCGGGATCGAATCCACCCACGTGCTGGATCCGGTGTTCCTGATGTCCGCGGACGAATACAGGGAAATGGCTTCCAATACTCGCTCCCGCGTTCCGAAGGGCAGCTACGTCTGCAGCTACATCCTGGATCCGACCATAGAGCGCCGTGACTTCGTGGAGGAGGCCCGCAGGCGCATCGGCGCGGAAAGCACCTGCGCAATGTACGACGCTCTGCGGAAGAAGGCCAATGTACCCGCGGAACTCCGCGATGGCGCCACCTGGGACCCGACCGTCGAGGAATGGCTGGCACACATCGACGGCTGCGACCTTCTAATCACCGACTCGTTCCACGGGCTGTGCTTCGCCATAATCCTGGGCAAGCAGTTCCTTGCCGTGTACGAGACATGGCAATGGCGCGGGCTTTCCAGGGTCGCCTCGCTTCTGAGGATGTTCGGGCTAGAGGACAGGCTTGTGGATCCGCACGACCCGGAATCCGCGCTCAAAGCCCTGGAGAATCCCATCGATTACAAGGCGGTCAGGAAGATCCTCACCCGCGAGAGGAAGAAGACCCAGAAATGGCTCACGGACTCGCTCGATGCGGCCGACAAATCGAATCTGGGGAACGACGGGTTCTCCTATTTCAGGGACAGATGCCGCGGCGTGGAGAAGAGATGCGACGATCTGCAGGGCAAGATCGATGCTCTCGCGTCTCTGGTGATGTCCGGCGACATCGGCACCGAGCTGTATGGGAGGCTCAAAGGCGCGAAGGATATGACCGAATATCTGGAGAGCTTGGGCACGGTCTCGCTCGACGCGATCGTGATGCTGTCCGTGTCCGATGAGGCGTCCGCCCATTGGGACGCGGTGAAGTTCCCGGAGTTCTTGGGAGAGGTTCCAGAAACCATCCCGTACCGCAGCGGATTCGCCATGGTATCCGACCTTTCCGCCGGCATCTCGTCTTCCGAGGTCGGGAAAGCCGTGTCCGCGGAGCTAACCGCCGGGGAATTGGCATTCAGGGCAGGGAGCTTCGGATACGAAAGCCCGGAAAGCCAGGGCCATTCCGAGTTCACGGTCGGGGAGGAGACCATATCCGTCCCGCAGAGAGGTCTGAACGTGGCCGTCTATTCGAAAGCGAAAGGGAAGATCATGGACATCGTATCCGCAGATCTTTACGCCGGCCCCGCCGGAACGCTGATATGGAAGCGATGCCGAGCCTGCGCCAGCCGCGGCCAATCCTTTAATTGGTTGCAAGCGATAGCGAAGCCAATGACAGTCATCGAAATAAGGATAGAGCTCAAGAAAGGCGTGGCCGATCCTGAGGGGAAGAATACCTGGAAGGCTCTGGAGTCGCTGGGATTCGAAGGCATCAGCGGCGTGAAGTCCGTCAAACTCTTCGAAGTGGACTTGGACATGCCCGCGGACCGCGCGGTCGCGGCGGGAGAGGAGATGTGCAGGAAGCTTCTCGCAAACCCTGTGGTCCAGAGCTACAAGGTAACCGTGAGATGATCAGATGTCCGATCTAATGGTCAAACGCGACGTCCCATTCTCCCTGTACGACGTCGACATTCTCTCGGCTTCCGACGAGCAGCTGATGAGGGTATCATCCGAGATGTCCCTCGCGCTCTCTTTGGATGAGATGAAGGTCATCCGCGATTATTTCAAATCTGAGGGCAGGAACCCCACCGACGTGGAGCTGCAGTCTCTGGGCCAGGCGTGGAGCGAGCACTGCTGCTACAAGAGCTCCAAGCCCATCCTGAAGGAGTTCGTGTTCGGGATCGACCGCGATGACGTCCTTTCCAGGGGCGACGCCGGCGTCATGGTATTTGACGACGATTACGGGTACGCGCTCAGGATCGAGAGCCACAACCACCCCTCCGCGATAGAGCCTTACGGAGGCGCCGCAACCGGGATAGGCGGAATCTTGAGGGATGTGGTATGCATGGGAGCCCAGCCCATCGGTCTTGCCGACCCGCTCTGCTTCGGCCCGATAGACCGCAAAGGGGAGCTTCCCCCGGGGATCAAGCATCCCAGATATCTCGTGAGCGGAGTGGTCTCCGGAATCAGGGATTACGGGAACCGCGTAGGCATACCGACGATCACGGGCGGATTCTTCTTCGATGAGAAATACACGGGAAACTGCCTGGTCAACGTCGCCTGCCTGGGAATAGTCAAGCGCAAGGATCTGGCCAAGAACTATGCCGGCGGCCCCGGAGAGGTTATGATACTGATCGGAGGACGCACCGGACGCGACGGAATCCACGGAGTGAACTTCGCTTCCGCGGATCTCACCGCTACTTCCGACGAGGATTCAAGGGGAGCGGTCCAGCTCGGGGATCCCATCACGAAAGAGCCGGTCATGCACGCGTGCTTCGAAGTAAATGCCAAGCATCTCATCACCGGGATGAAAGACCTCGGCGGAGGCGGGCTGAGCTGCGTCGTCGGCGAGATGGCGCTGGACGCAGGATGCGGTGCCGACGTGGATCTGGAGAAGGTCCCGCTCAAAGAGCCCGGATTGGCTCCGTGGGAGATATGGGTCTCCGAATCCCAGGAGCGCATGATGTGCACCTGCAAGCCCGAGAACGTGAAGGAGGTCCTGGAGATATTCGAGCTCTGGGACGTTCTGGCCACGCCGATAGCGAAGACCACCGACCTCAAGCGCACCCGCCTGTTCTGGGACGGGGAACCGATCTTCGACATGGATCTGGAGTTTCTGACCGGAGGCCCCGTCTACAGCAGGCCGTACGTCGAGCCTAAAGTATCCACGAAAGCCGCCGAGAAGTTCCCGAAGCTTCCCTCCGATTCGGAGGTCATACTTTCTCTGCTTTCAGACATGAACGTCGCCTCCAAGGAGTGGGCCATAAGGCAGTACGACCACGAGGTTCGCGCCGGAACTGCCGTCCATCCTTTGGTGGGCGAGATGAACAGAGCCGGGCCGGGAGACGCTTCCGTGCTAATGCCGGTCCCGGGAAGGATGAAGGGCCTCGCCGCCGCCATCGGATGCAACCCCTGGTTCACCGAGGCCGACCCGTACAGAGGCGGGATGGCGTGCATCGACGAGACCTGCAGGAACATCGTCGCAGTGGGCGCGAAACCCAACGCATTCACTGACTGCCTGAACTTCGGCAATCCCGAGAAACCTGAGAGGCTCGGGGAATTCAGGGAGGCCGTAAGAGGTCTGGGAGAGATAGCCAGAGAGCTCGGAATCCCGATCCCATCCGGCAATGTCAGCCTGTACAACGAAGCCCCCGGAGGGCATCACATCCTCCCGACTCCGATGATCCTCGGATGCGGTCTGATCGACGACGTCAGGAAAGCTGTCACTGCCGACTTCAAGAAGCTCGGAAGCGTGCTGTTCCTCGTCGGAGAGACCAAAGACGAGATGGGAGCGTCGCTTCTCTTCAGGAAGTTCGGCGGTGAGCAGGGCGCGGTCCCAGAGGTCGACATCCCCGGCCTGAAGAGGAAGATGGCCAATCTCCTCAAGGCGATGGATGAGAGGCTCGTCCTCAGCTGCCACGACTGCTCCGACGGAGGCATCGCTGTCGCCGTGGCAGAGATGTGCGTCTCAGGAAACATAGGCGCGGAGATAGATCTGGGCGGCATCGATCTGCCTACCGTCCAGAGGAAGCTGTATTCCGAGAGCTGCAGCCGCTGGATAGCGGAGGTGGACGGGAAAGACGTCATCAGATTCACCGAGATCATGGGGTCCGATGCCATCCCCATCGGGATAACCAAAGGCGACTGCCTGAAGATCAAGGACAACGGAACCGCGGTCCCGCTGGAAGAAATGATAAAAGCATGGAATTCGCCCATGTGGAACATTATGGGAGGCGCTTCGGAATGAAAGCCAACGATGTCAAGGTCTGCGTGATAAGGATCGAAGGGACCAATTGCGAGGACGAGATGGCCGCGGCGTTCGAGATGGTCGGCGCCCAGGCGGAGAAAGTCCATCTGAAGCAGCTCATAGGCCAGGCTCCCGCCGGATACAGGCGCAGCCTCGAGGATTATGACGTCCTGGCGTTCCCGGGAGGGTTCTCAGCCGGGGATTACGTCCGCGCAGGAGCGATATTCGCCGCCAGGATCAAAGCCGGCATGGGCGGGGAGGTCAAGCGCTTCGTCGAGGAAGGGAAGCCCGTCCTCGGCGTGTGCAACGGATTCCAGATCCTCGTCGAGCTAGGGCTGCTCCCGGCGATCGATGAGGTCATGTCAGACAGCCCCACAGCCGCCCTTTACACCAACGATTCCGGAAGGTTCGAGTGCAGGCCGTCGGTGCTGAGGAACGAGAGCCGCGGCAAATGCGCGTTCAATTCGCTCATCCCGCAGGGCAAGCTTCTCGCCATCCCGTCCGCCCATGCCGAGGGGAAGCTCATGAGCATGGACCCGGATTTCGTCGCCAAACTGGAGGACAACGACCAGATCGCGTTCAGGTACGTCTGCCCTGACGGCTCCGATGCGGTCTACCCATGGAACCCGAACGGATCCCCCTCGGACATCGCGGGGATATGCAACCCGGCCGGGAACGTCATGGGCATGATGCCCCACCCGGAGAGGGTAATGACCCGTTTCACGCATTCCGATTGGACCAGAGGTTATGATTCGGAGGTCGGAGACGGCAGGATAATCTTCGAGTCCGTGATGAAATATCTGGAGAAGAGATGAAAAACCGGGGGTCATCCCCCATTTCTTTCCTGATCAAAGGCTGATTTTTACGTCCACGCGGTCGCCATCTTCCAGGCTCAGCGTGCGCCTGAGGTGGTATTGGCAGATTATCTCTATCGTGTCCATGTAATGGGACCTTTCCGGCACGACGATGGCGCAATCGATGTTGCGTATCTTCGCCTTGTACGCTATGACGTTCCCGAAGCTCCTTTCGTCGCAGGTGAAGCCGCTTATCATGCATCCAGCGGTGCTGCGGACGATGTCGAGCTTGCTTATGTCTTCGGGGTCGATGACGACGTTAAGAGTGCCCTGGAAAGGGGTGAACCCCAGCATCTCCTCGAACTGCTTCATGTAGCCTTCCTGGCATATGTAATAGCCACCTTCGCCCATCCCGGATGCGATGGCCCCGTGGATGGTGACCTGGTCGGTGAGCTCGAAGATGCGGCGGTACTCGTTGTATTCCCTCTTCAGCTCCTCGACCCCTTTGGGGGTTATTTTGATGCGCTGCCTTCTGGCCCCAAGGTCCCTTATGATGTACTTTTCGTCCAGAAGCTCCAGAATCCTTTTGGAGGCCGATTGCTGGCTCATCTCCAGGACGCTTCCGAGCTCACGTGAGGAGACGGCTATGTAGTCGTCTATGGCGCCCAGCAGGGCCAGCTTCCTCAGGGCGAAAGAGTACTTGTTTCCCATGATATTTGGGTATGTTTGGCATCGTTATTTACTTGTCGTTCAGTTATCAGAACATCCAGAAGCATTATTCGCAGGCCTTTCAGACGTCCAGAATCTTATGAAGTTCGTCCCGGTTCTATGCTCAGAACGTATGGGAAGTGCGCTGCGATATCCCCGGAGCTCAGAGCGGCATCAACGGAGTTTGACTATTAATCCAGTATTTTCGTTATATGCTCATTATTAGTGCATATAATGTACAAGGCTGGCCAGCATTCAAATTATTATAGGATGGACGGTATATACAACCGATATTATGGCACTTTCCAAAAATGCGATGATAGCGATAGCTGTTGCCGCCATATTGGTAGTAGCCGGTATCTGCGCAGCAGTGCTGCTCAATGGAAACAACAATTCCAAAGATCCGGTCAAACCTGACAATCCGGATTATCAGAGCGTCACAATCTCCACTTTTACCGACTACAACGGCAACAAAACCGACATAACCTTTGATAAAATGCCCGAGAGGGTCGTCTGCGGATGCAACACGGCCCTGAACCTTCTCCTCTACCTCGGCCTCGGCGACAAAATCGTCGGGTGCTACTACAACGAGGAGCCGATTTGGGAAGGAGTGCAATCGGAGTACGATAAGCTCGTGAAAAGAATCGGAGCTGTTGACGCCGCCGGCGCCAAGAACATCTCCGGAAACATCCAGTCTGATGTGCTTCTGTCCTGGCAGCCCGATCTCGTCATCGGCTGGGTCGCCTGGGAGGACGCCAAGCTCGGCAGCGAGAAGTTCTGGAACGACAACGGATGCAATGTCATGTCGCTGAACACCATGACTTCCAACGACTACCGCACCGTCGAAATGATGAAGGTCGACTACGACAACATCGGAAAGATCTTC
>JAFXUX010000012.1 GCA_017524805.1 Candidatus Methanomethylophilaceae archaeon | reverse complement strand
GTTCATTCTCGAAAGGTGTCATTTGATAGACGTTGTAAAAGAGTGTTTCATCCAAGAGACGAGAAAGATTAGTTATATCACAAGCTGGCAAACGACTTTTTTTATTGATCATAATTCAAAAATATTAGGTTCGTAACTATAATTGAGACGGGTCTAGAAATAGACGGCATTTCGACTCTATGCTCCTTATGACGTCGACGATCATGACCGAAAGATGGACTCCAAATCAATCATTTCCATCGAGATCTTCGATGACTCCCCGACATATGTCGCGCAGCTCGGGAATCCCATTCTTCACTATAGGCCAAACGGATTCGTGGTCGAAGGAATCGTAGCCATGGCCGATGACGTCCCTCATTCCAGCGATCTTCTTCCAGTAGTCGGTCATGTAGCGGGAGCCGAACTTGGACCTCAGGGATTTGACCTTCTCGCCTATCTGGAAGAGACAGAATTCCACGGACCTCTGGAAGCGCTTGTTATCAACGAATGCCTCCACGTCATCTCCGAAGTATTCCAGATCCGACTCAATCTCATCGCAATAATCGACGATGTCCTGAAGGATCTGTACCTCAAGCTTCATAGACGACCCTCCTTTCGGATTCTATGGATTCCAGGAAGCTCTTCTTCAGCCCTCTCTCGGACACTACGTTGACGTCCGAGCCGAGGACCTCTTCCATGTCCATGAGGAACCCTCCGAGATCGAATAGCGTACACCCGGTGCTCGGAACGACGCAGAAATCAAAGTCGCTGTCGGAGCGGTAGTCGCCTCTGGCCCTTGACCCGAAAAGATACACGCGGACGAAACAGTATTGCGGAGCCACGTCGCGTATCAGATCCTTTAACTGTTCTAAGGACAAGCTGTCCGAGACCAGAATGCATTCGTCGTCACGTGTCATACTGCAGTCACTCCTTGAAAACCCGATTGATTAAAGCTTTCTGTAACTTCTCTGTATTCTCTAAATGCTTTTGCAATTCAAATCTCGATTTGCCGGTTTATTTATAAAGACCTGCCTATGCAATTCATCGGGCCAAGAAATCCCGTCAGCCTTTCGTGGTGATTTCCAGCTCTATACCGAAGAATCCTCTGCTGATCGCATAAGGCAGGCGGTTGTCGTCGCGGATCTCGACTTCATTGCCGTCATCGAAGGTGAAAACTATGGTCTTGTCTTCCTTGAACCCGAATCCGCTGGGCGGGAGATCTTTCCACGCCAGAATCCCGCACTTCTCGATTATCTCTTTTATCAGGTCCACGACATCTTTCCCCAGCGTCTTCTCGCTCTCGTAAACTCTCGGTCCGTCGTAGCGGGACGATTTCCTGTTGATTCCGGTCCCGTCCTCGAGGATCGTAAGGGTTGCTCTCGTGAACCCTCCGTTCTCGCGCTCCTCGCGGAAGGCGACGGTTCTGAGCCGGGAGATGTCTGGCAGCAAGATCTTGGGCCCTTCCATTGCTTCCCCGAAGATTCCGGCGATCTCGGCTCCGACCTCCATGGATATGATCGGGAACTGGTTGTTCGAGAAGCTTATCCTCTCCCCGCCGGCGTATCTGATGTCGACGCTTCCGCCGAAGTTCTCGGGCAGGCCGTGCGTCGTAGAATGGTGTCCGTTCCCTTTGGCCAGATCATTCTCTTTCACGAACGCGACCAGGCGATCGAAGATGGAGCCGCCTTCCACCAAGGCCCAGGACGAGGTTCTGCTGTTCTTCCTCAGGTACAGAAAGGAATTTTCTCCGGCGCGGTCCGCGAAGGCATAGACATAGTCGATCCTCTCGGCCTTCGATCCCGGCGGGATGCAGACGGTTCTGAAGGAGCATTCGACCGAGAACATGGTCATCTCCTCCGACACTATGGTCGTGGGAGCTTTGGTATCCAAAGTCTCGTCGGTCCCTCCGCACACGTGAGGCTCGGTCTTCCTGACGAAGATGATGCCGCCGTCTTCGTCGCCGCCTTTTTTGCCCGGTATTTTGATCATCGATGCTGCCCTCCCATATCCGCAAGACTGCGCGGGCGCAAATCGGTTTGGCCCGATATAAAAATGGTCTCCCGAACGATCGGCGCCTTTGATTAATGAGCCATCTTTTCATGCGATAAACATGATGATTAATTCCTCCATCTTCGCCCATCGGAGGAACGTTAATATACGGCCAGAGTGCGGGGCCCTCATAATACCAGGGGGGGCCAGGGAGACGATAGCGAAATATCTCAGCGGGCGCGACCGTCTATTGATCGTGCCGGTGATTCTGTTCGTGGTCGCCCAGGTCTACTTCGACCTGAAGATCCCGGAGTACATGCAGAGCATAACGTACTCGCTCCAGACCGGGACGACGCTGGAGTCCATAGCGGAAAGCGGTCTCATGATGGTCTTATGCGCCCTCATGAGCTTGGCGGCTTCCCTCTGCGCCGGAACGCTGATCGCCCACATCGGCGCGTCACTGGCCAGCAGGCTCCGCTCCGAGATGTTCGGGCAGGTCCAGCGTTTCTCTCCGGAGGACGTCTCCAGATTCTCGGTCGCATCCTTGGTCACCCGCAGCACCAACGATGTCCGGCAGGTACAGCTGTTCGTCAGCACGGCTCTGCAGACGGTCATCAAAGCTCCGATCCTCGCGGTGTGGGCCATCCTCAAGATTGCCGGCGGCGGTTGGCAGTGGACCCTCGCGACGGCGCTCTGCGTCATCTTCCTTGTGGCCGCGATCTCGGTCATCACATACCTGAGCGTCAAGTACTTCAGCAGGGCCCAGGTCCTGACGGATTCCCTGAACAGCGAGACCCGCGAGACCATCATCGGGTCCAAGGTGGTCAGGGCGTACAACGCCGAGGAGTTCCAGGGGAAGAAGTTCCAGAAGGCCTCGGAGGATATGCTGGACAATTACATGGGGCTGTTCCATGTCCGCTTCCCTCTGTTCATGCTGCCTTCGGTCGTCTCCAATTTCCTGACCATGGCGATCTACTGGATCGGAGCGATTCTGATAAGCTCCGCGGGGATGGCGGACGATCAGATGAGGCTGTTCTCCGACATGATCGCGTTCTCATCCTACGGCCTCCAAGTGCTGAACGCGTTCGTCATGATCGCGGATTTCATACGCGACTATCCCCGCGTCATCGTGAGCGTCCGCCGCGTGGAGGAGGTCATATCCGCCGTCCCGTCGGTGCAGTTCCCCAGCGAAGGCCCCGCCGGAAGCGGGGAGGGCACCGTCGAGTTCAGGGACGTCACCTTCAGATATCCGGGGACCAACAGGGATGCCTTGAACGGAGTGAGCTTCAGCGTGGGGCCCGGCCAGACCTTGGGGATAATCGGGAGGACCGGATGCGGCAAGAGCACCGTGGCGAAGCTCATGCAGCGCAGCTACGATGTCGCCGGCGGTCAGATACTAATCGACGGGGAGGATGTGAGGGATTACCGCAAGAGCGATCTGAAGGGGAAGATGGCATACGTCCCCCAGGAAGCGACCATATTCTCCGGCACGGTCAGGAGCAACGTGGACTTCAGTGGCGGAGGCTGCGGACCCGACGAAGGGATATGGGACGCGTTATCCATAGCCCAGGCTGACGGCTTCGTCAGGTCCATGCCTGACGGCCTGGAATCAAAGATCGGGCGCGACGGCCAGGGCCTATCCGGCGGCCAGAGGCAGAGGCTCGCCATAGCAAGGGCGGTTTGCAGGGGCTCCTGCATACTAATCCTGGACGATTCTTTTTCCGCCTTGGACATGAACACGGATCTGGAGCTCGGCAGGGCTCTGAAGGAACGGCTCCCGGACAGGACCAAGATCGTGATCAGCCAGAGGGTGAGGTCCATCATGGGCGCGGATACGATCGTCGTCCTGGAGGACGGGAAGGTCGCCGGCATCGGAACGCACGAGAAGCTGATCGGCAGCTGCCCGGTTTACGCCCGCATCGTCGAGACGCAGATGGGGGGATGAGATGGCCGTACCGCTGCGTTTGGAGAAGGTGCAGAAAGCCAAGAGATTCTGGCCCACGTTCATCCGTCTGTGCGGATACATAGGGAAGTACAAGTGGCGCATCGCTGCTGGTACCATCGCGTCCGTCATATCATCGCTGCTGGTCCTTCTTGCTCCGCAGTACATCAAAGAGATCACCGATGAAGTCTCGGAGGGCATAGGCGGAATCATAGACATGGGTTCGGTGACGCACCTGATGCTGTGCGTGGCAGCGATCTATGCGGCCGCGGCGGTATCCAAGGCGGTATCGCAGTACTACATCCCAACGGCATCGGAGCTCAACGCGAATCTTGTGCGCGTGGACCTCAGCTGGAAGATATCCCGCCTCCCGCAGCTCGTTCTGGACAGGATCGGGATAGGGGATGTGATGAGCCGCTTCTCCAACGACTCCGATCAGATCCGCACGAAATCCGCCGAGAGCATCAACGGCATCGTGACATCCGCGGTGATGATAGCCGGTTCCTTCGCCATGATGGCATCCCTGAGCTGGATCCTGGCGTTGATTGCCGTGGCGCCGGTGGCTCTGGGACTCGGAGTCGCGTGGGTTGTCATGCGCGCGTCCCAGAAGTATTTCGCCGCCCAGGCCGAGGACCTCGGCAGGATGAACGGGGCGGTGGAGGAGGCGTTCTACGGCCTGGAAGTCATCGACGCATACGACGCAGCCCCGCGCTACCGGGAAAGGTTCGACGCCATCAACGGCAGATTGCGGGTCAGCGCTTTCCGGTCCCAGTTCTTCACCGAGATAATCCCCCAGGTGATGTCGTTCGTCGGGAACCTGAGCTACGGCGTCGTGTGCGTCGCGGGGACGATGATGATCCTCGAAGGCTCTATCGGCTTCGGGACGGTAGTGGCTTTCCTCATCTACATACGCGAATTCTCCCAGCCGCTGGAGCGCCTCAGCAACACACTGTCCGGGATGCAGGGGATGGTCGCATCGGCGGAGAGGATATTCGAGTTCCTGGACCTGGAGGAGCTCGACGACGAAAGCGGCAAGTCAGACCGTCCGGAAGGGTTCAGGGGGGAGGTCGCGTTCGAAGGCGTCCACTTCTCGTACGTCCCCGGGACCGAATGCATCCACGGGATGGACCTCGTCGTCAGGCCGGGGCAGACGGTCGCCATCGTGGGGCCCACGGGAGCCGGGAAGACAACCATCGCGAGCCTTCTGATGCGGTTCTACGACGTGGATTCCGGGAGGATAACCATCGACGGCATCGACATCAAGGACATCAAGCGGAGCCAGGTGAGGGAGATGTTCAGCATGGTACTCCAGGATTCGTGGATATTCGAGGGGACGATCAGAGAGAACATCTCGTTCAACAGGAGCATAACCGACGGCGAATTGGAGAAGGCCTGCGACGCCGTCGGCATAAGGGAGTTCATCGAATCTCTGCCGCAAGGTTACGACACGAAAATCGGCGGTTCTTTGGCGCTGTCCTCGGGGCAGAAGCAGCAGATAAGCATCGCCCGCGCTCTCATCAGGGAGTCGCCGCTCATCATACTCGATGAGGCTACCAGCTCAGTCGACACTCTGACCGAGACGCGCATCCAGGAGTCCATGGATAAGCTGGTGGAGGGAAGGACGTCGTTCGTCATCGCCCACAGGCTGTCCACGATAAGGAACGCCGACATGATCCTGGTCGTCGATTCCGGAAAGGTGGTGGAATCCGGCACGCATCGCGAGCTCATGGAGTTGGGCGGGTATTACAGAAGGCTTTACGACAATCAGTTCGAGACTGCCTGAGCATCTCTTGCGTCTGAGGGGTTATCGGCCGTCGTGCCGGTATCTGAATCACTCTGTTCGGAGCGGTTTTCCAGGCAGGACATCGGGACCGTCTGCTGAGAATTCTTGCGGAAGGCTTCGACAACTTCGGCCGCCATATCCTCCGGGACCAATGCCATGGCGCCCTCCAGGGTGAGGCCGGAGGAAATCGCTTTCCTGACGGTGCCTGCATAGTTCAGGACCATCTCGGCCCGCATTTCTTTCTTATATTTTTCGTGTTTTTCCATGCCTTCCGCCAGGCCTTCTTCTCTGCCTTCGATGAAGCCGTCCTCTCTGGCGCTCTCCAACAGGCCGATCCTGTATTCCGCTATGAATTCCTCCAGTGTGCTCACGATTATCCCTCTTGTGTCATCTCCCCAATCGATATTAGACTCTGCCGCGGCGAGATTCAGGTTGGATTCCGGGTCGCCGCTTTTCTGGAACAGGATTCCCAGGAGCCTCAGAGCGTCGCACGGGGCGCTTCCGGGGTCGCCGATGTTCATCTCCACGAGCGCCATCGGGATTTCCGAGCCTTCGCGGCGGAGCTTCATCCTGTATATCATGTTCCTGTCGGCTGCCCTCGGGTTCAGGAATATCCATATGCAGCAGACCGGCCTGACCGCGGAGTAATCTTTGGCGGGGTCGCGGTTGGCGTACCAGGCAAGTCCGGACAGATACATCATCTGGCGCCTGGCGATCCAGGACGGGCAGCGGCCCCGGATCTCGATGTCAACCACGGCCCTCTCGCCGTCGGGGAGATCAAACTCGAATATTAGGTCGTACGCTATGGATCCGTGCCCGGCGATCAGGCCCTCATGCAGCATCCAGACAGAGCAATTGCCTCCCGCCGCGCCGAGGCGTCCGGCTATCTCATCGAGTCCCATGCCCTTGGCTTCTTTCAAGGCATCACGGACGATATACGCCAGGCATTTGAGGTTCGACAGGAGCGCCTTGGCGATGCTGTCCTTCCTGAGGTCCTCCGCGGTTTCCATGGTGAGCGAGTTTCCTCATCCCGATTTGAGCGCATCGCGTGCGTGCACGTTGCACAGCCGTAACCGCACGATGCGGCTTCGGACGGCCGGACTCCGCGGCTGTTTCCGTCCCATTTCCGGCCATTCATCGACGGGTTGCAGACAATGGATTTCGATACATAAAGTTCCGTTAT
>JAFXUX010000011.1 GCA_017524805.1 Candidatus Methanomethylophilaceae archaeon | reverse complement strand
TCGACAAAGAGCGCTGCTTCATCCGCCTGGATATCAAGGACGTCTACCCGCCAGCGAAGATCTACGTCCCTCCCCAGATGCTCGATCTGGTCTCCGAATACATATCCGCCCGCATCCCGAACAGTTGACGCTAACGATACGGCGGGAACGTTCCTTGCGGTTGAAATAGGGCTTTGCCTTCATCGCCATCTCGGCCCTCTTCCCGCCCAGCTATTTCGTATAATTTTCCTTTTATTGACAATATTATCGATGGCAATCATGTCGCTTGTATGGATGCCCATTGGCAATAGCCGCGGGAACAAAGAAATTAGTACCTTTGCAGCCACCTGAAAGACGATGGGAACTCATACAACCGCTATCGGTGAAAAATAGATGGTGGACCCAGCCGGATTTGAACCGGCGACCTCCGCCGTGTGAAGGCGACGTCATAACCCCTAGACCATGAGTCCGCAGATTCCCCCATCCTATTTTAGTATAAAAATATGGCTACAACCCTCGTTTTCAGCGCGAACACCTGGAAAACAACTCCGCAAAATGAAAACGAAAGATCCTCTGTGGGTTCCGGAAGAGTGAAGGAGGAGCCCTGCCGGTGCCCCACAGATGTTATGGACTATCCATCCAATATAACTAGCGAATATTTATAAAAATCCATGCTTGGATGTATTGCACATATGTTTTTGGAAATAATATATTGAAAAGTCTTGATAATAATGACTTATCAATGTAATTGCAAAGAAAAAACCAGTAAAATAATGGCAATATGGTGGACCCGGCCGGGATTGAACCGGCGACCTTCGCCTTGTAAGGGCGACGTCATAACCACTAGACCACGAGTCCGCAGATTCCCCGAATTCCTATGCATATTTAAATATGGCTACTTAGGACGGCGTTTCCGTGATCCTGGCTAGATAAATGTAATCCATATTGGATTATACTTTGATTCACAATCGAACAGAATATGCCATAGAATCCCAAAACCGAAAGGGACCAAAAATCCCCGAAACGCATACTCCGAACCGAAACTGAAGTTTAAAAATCAAGGCTCAACAATAAAATATAAGGACCTCCATGCAGAGGCGTTGCGATTGTAGTCCAGCGGTTAGGACGGATGCTTCCCAAGCCTCTGACTCGGGTTCGAATCCCGGCAATCGCACCATTAACCAATTTTGCTGCGCTTCCGACTCTCAATATTAATCTTATAATATAGGCGCCGACATATGGTTCTCCATGCAAATGCTGGAGATAGACGGCTCGAGAGGCGAGGGTGGAGGGCAGATGGTCCGCACCTCCGTAGCGATGGCCACCGTCACCAGCAAGCCGACGCACCTGACCCGCATAAGGGAGAACAGGCCCACGAACGGGCTCTCAAAGCAGCACTGCGCCGCCGTGAACGCGGTAGCCGAGATGGCCGGATCCACCGTGGAAGGCAATTCCATAGGCTCCAGAGAGCTGATTTTCCTCCCCGGAAAAGAGCAGGTGTATGACATCCAGATGAACATAGGGACCGCCGGCAGCGTGAGCCTCGTGCTTCAGGCTATGTTCCTCGCCGCCCGCAACCACAAGAAGAAATTGACTGTGGACATAAGCGGCGGGACCAACGTGATGTGGGCACCTCCCATAGATTCCTACCAGCATCTCCTGTTCCCTCTGATGAGGAAGATGGACATAAACGCGGACGTCAAGATCATCGACCGCGGATTCTACCCCCAGGGCGGAGGCAGGGTGCTGGCGACGCTGGACCCGATAAAGGAGATAAAACCGCTTGACATCAAAACCTTGGGTGATTTGGTGGGCATAAAAGCCGTATGCTTCAGCCAAAGGCTCCCGGATTGGGTCACAAAAGACATGATGCGCAGCTGCGGCGATGCTCTTGCCCCCGTCGCGGACGTGGAATTCGAGATCCACAAGACCGAGGGAGACTCTCGCGGAGCCGGAATCGTATTGGTGGCAGAGTTCGAGAACGGCATGCTGGGAAGCAACGCCCTCACCTCCAGAGGCCACACCGCAGACAAAGCCGGGGAAGACGCCGCAGCGGACCTCATCAAAGAGATGAACAGCGGGGCCACGATGGATGTCCACACGGCCGACCAGGTCCTCCCGTACATGGCGATGGCCACCGGGAAGAGCGGGTTCACCGTCTCCCGCATAAGCAGACACCTGCTGAGCCAGATGGACACCTTGGAATCGTTTTTGGACGTCAAATTCGGCGTCAAGAGGATGGATGACATATACAGGTTCACCGTAACTCCTTGCGATAGCAATGAGGCCGTTCATCCACGTTAACTGCGCCATGTCCGCCGACGGGAAGATCGCCGGCGAAGACCGCACACAGGTGAGAATCTCCTCGGACGAGGACAAGGCCCGCGTGAAGAATCTCAGAAAGAAATATGACGCCATACTCGTGGGAGTCGGTACCATACTGGCCGATGACCCGCATCTGACTTTCAAGGACGGCACCTACGACACGAACCCCATCCGCATAGTTCTCGACCCCCATGGGAAGACCCCGGATGAAGCCTTGGTCCTTGACGAGAGGGCGCCGACCATCATGGTCACCTTGGAAGGCTGCGACAGGGAGTGGGACTGCGAGGAGACCATACGCGCCGGGAAGGATACTATAGACCTGGAATCCCTGATGTCCACTCTTGCGGAGGACATCGGAGTGGAAAGCATCCTCGTAGAAGGCGGAGGGCGCACCATATCCTCGTTCTTCAGATCCAAAATGGTCGACAGATACACCGTGTTCGTGGGCGGACTCATAATCGGCGGATCCGATTCCCCCACGCCTTGCGACGGGAACGGATGGGCGGCCGAGAATGGGATCAAAATGGATCTCAAAGCCTGCGATGTCTTAGGGAACGGTGCGCTCCTCACGTTCGAGCCGAAGTTCCGATCGCTTTTCCGAGGGCGTCAGTATGAATTTGCAATTGTTGGAGCCCTCGCCGAAAACCTCTTTCGACTCCACCTCATAAGTTTTGCCTGTGGCGTCCTCCAAGACTTTTGACATGAACCCGACGGCATACCCGCTGAAAGATCTCCAGGAGCCTTCGGTCATCGTCATATCGTCCCTGAGGACTATCGTGAGAGGCTTCAGGGAGAATACGTTGATCTCTCCCATCCCCATCTTCGAGTAGTAATCGCGGGCGTTGGCCACAGTGTCCTCGATGGAAGCCCCCGTAAGGGACCCGCCCAGAGCCATGGCATGGAGCCAGCCGATTATCTGCGCCATCGGCTCCACGGAAAGGCCTATCCCATCCATGCCCAGGAAAAAGAATCTGGCCATCGCATCGCGCGTCTTCAGCGGATCGGACACGACAGCCGACATCGATTTGACGATCATGTCCATGGAATCGTCGTTCGGCTCCTTCGAGTAGGCGAATCTTACCGAACTCAGGGAATAGACTTTCCTGCGGCTGTCCTCGAGATCGTCATAGGTTCTGATCAGACCCTGCTCGACCATGCGGCTCAGATGGACCGACAAAGTGGACTGGGCTTTGTTGAGAGATTTGGATAGCTCTGTCAGCGATCTGTCCGAGTCCCTCAGCCTGGCGAGGATATTCCTATGAACTTCGTTGGAAACCTGCACGAGACCATGTTCCGTATAATAGATCTCGAAGTCGGCTAGCGGGCCGTCAGTCATCAAACATCAATAATAATAGCGCATAAAATCGTTGCGCATAATCATCCATGTTGCCCCAAAAACCATCTGTGCCGAATAATTCCATATAGTCATCGGATGATAGCAGCAGACAATGAAAGCGACTGTGAGCGGGGAAAACCGCGATATCAGAGCCGTCTGGTTCGAGGGCGGAAAGGTCATGATGATAGATCAGCGGAAACTTCCCGCGGAAGTCGCGGTGAAATCGTTCTCCGGATATATGGACGTCGCGGAAGCCATACGCAACATGACAGTCCGCGGAGCGCCTTCGATAGGAGCATCCGCAGCTTACGCGATGTGCCTGGCGGCTCTGAAAGGATGCGACTTGACTGAAGCCGCCAAAGACATAAAGGCGGCCAGGCCGACGGCGAACGACCTCTTCTACGCGGTAGACTACATGGCGGGAAAACTGTCGGAAGGAGCCGATCCCGTGGTGGCCGCCGACGGCTACGCCCAGATGATGGTCGACAAATGCTCCCGCATTGGGGAGTTCGGAGCAGAGCTCATCAAAGACGGGATGAAGCTGATGACCCATTGCAACGCGGGAGCGCTGGCGACGGTGGATGTCGGGACCGCCCTGGCGCCGATGAGGAAGGCGAAGGAACAGGGGAAGAAGTTCTTCGTCTACGCGTCCGAGACCAGGCCGCGCCTGCAGGGAATGCAGCTTACCGCATGGGAGCTCGGCCAGGAAGGCATAGACCACGCGATCATCCCCGACGGGGCATCGGCATATTACATGTCCAAAGGGGTGGACATGATAATCACCGGAGCCGACAGGATCGCTGCCAACGGGGATTTCGCCAACAAGATCGGGACTTTCGACAAGGCCATCGTAGCCAAGCGCTTCGGGATACCGTTCTATGTCGCCGCGCCCATATCCACTTTCGATTTCGGCACCAAGAACGGGGACGGAATAGTCATCGAACAGAGATCGGAAGAGGAAGTGACCATGATCGGAGGGATGAGAATCGCCCCAGAGGGATCTCCCGCCCTGAATCCCGCGTTCGACGTCACTCCGGCGGAGCTCGTCACCGGATTCATCACCGAGAAGGGGATACTCAGGCCGGACGAGATCTCCAAGGTGAACCTATGAACGAGATGCATGCGCGCGAACGCTTGGCCGAGATCTGCAAACTGCTGTACGACAGGAAGATAACGGTCTCAGCCGGCGGGAACATGAGCGTCAGGATAAGCGGATCCGAGATTCTCATCACGCCGTCCGGAACCAACAAGGGCATGCTCAAGCCCGAAGACATGGTGAAGCTGGGCCTGGATGGGAAAGTCCTCTCAGGAGGCAAACCGTCGATCGAGCACAGATTCCACCTCGCCCTGTACAGGATGAATCCCGATACCAACGCCGTGGTCCATTGCCACCCGCTGCACTGCACCGCCTTGGCCTCTCTGGGGAAGCCCATAAGAAGCAACATAACCCCGGAAGGAGTCCTTCTGCTGGGGAAGGTGCCGATGATCCCTTACTACACGCCGGGATCGGAGGAGCTGGTGGAAGCGGTCGCGAAGGAAGGGCATGCGATGGCGATGCTCATGGAAAGGCACGGCGCCCTGACGCAGGGGAAGACTTTGGAAGAAGCCTACGACAGGATGGAGGAGCTCGAATTCCAGGCGAACCTGCAGATGATCGCCAGAGGCGCGGAAGACCTACCCATAGACGAGATAAGGAAGCTGGAAGGGATGAGATAATGGCAATATTGGTGACCAAATGGTTCGGCGTGTTTCTCGTCGACGAGAAATCCGGCAAGGTGAAAGACAGCCGTCTGATGCCCCATGACACGCACGAAGTCGCGGAGAAGCTCGCCGACATGCAGAGGGGGAACCTCCTGCCGGAGGAGAGGGAGCTGGCCGCATCCGCCGGAGGCAAGATTTCCGTCGGCGACCGCAGGCAGTCCGAGCTCGGGAAGCCTGAGCTGTTCGATTCCTCATTCATAACCCCGGACAAGTACGGGTTCAGCGACGAGTTCATGCACGAAGCCATGATGGAGCTCGGGAAGCTGAGGACATCCGAGCCGATACCCCGCGACAGGAACCTCGTGCAGGCCATCAGAAACTTGGACGACCAGATAGAGACCATCAACCTCTACAGCGAAAGGCTCCACGAGTGGTATGGCATGCATTTCCCGGAGCTCGCTGACTATGCCCATGACGCCAGATACGCCGATCTGGTGGCGAGATACGGCGACAGGGACCAGATCATCGAGGAGCTCGGGATAGGGATATCGTCAATAGGATCCGATTTCGATCCGGACGACATGCGCGCCGTCCAGGATCTGGCCGATACTTTGTGCCGCCTCTACGACGACAAAAAGAACACGGAGAGCTACATAAGCGGGATAGTCTCGACGGCATGCCCCAATCTCTGCGCAATGCTCGGAGGCCCACTGGCGGCCAGATTGATCTCCCTTGCCGGAGGATTGGAAAGGCTGGCATCTCTCCCGTCGTCCACGGTCCAGCTTCTGGGGGCCGAGAAGGCCATGTTCAGGCACCTGAAATCCGGTAAAAGGCCGCCGAAGCACGGCATAATCTTCCAGCATCCGGAAATCCACAGGTCCCCATACTGGCAGAGAGGGAAGATAGCCCGCGCTCTCGCCGGGAAAATACTGATAGCCGCTAAAGTCGACCAATACGGGGGCGAGTTCTGCGGAGACAGACTCAACGAGGAATTCGCCGCAAGGGTGGAGAACATAAAGAAACGCTATCCGGAAGCCCCGAAGAAACCCCAGAAAAGCTCGAAGCAGCGCGGGAAGCCCGGGAAGAAAGGCAAAATGCGCAGGCGCCGATGAAAGACGGACCCAAGCCGAATGACCGTTCCAGACCTCTGGGTCCGATACAAAACATTTAAAGGAAACGGTCCCATGAGGAAAGCGATAACATGAGGTCCGCAACTGTGTTCGGCCTGTATGTGTACACTGCCCGCAGGGGAGTGAACCTCCGGCCATAAGCCGGTTCAAATCTAACAAAAGGAAGTGAGATCGATGTGGGAGATGAAAGAGATCAGAGAGCTGAAAGAGGGAAGGTACGTCAACGTCGACGAAGAGCCCTGCAAAATCGTGAAAATCACGACTTCCAAGCCCGGAAAACATGGATCCGCGAAAGCGAACATCGATGCGGTCAGCATCTTCACCGGAGCGAAGAAATCCATCGTCGGACCTGTCAGCACCAAAGTGCAGGTCCCTATGATCGACAAAAGAAAGGGACAGATCCTGTCAATCTCCGACAAAGAAGCCATGGTCATGGACCTCGAGACCTTCGAGCAGCTCTCCATCACCATCAACGATGACGCCGAGCAGAAGATCGAGGAAGGGGCCGAAGTCCTCTACCTCGTCGCCATGGGCAGATACAAGTTCCTGTGATGCGATAAAATGTCGTTCGGGATCTCATATGCGGGCGCGGAATCGGAATACGACGATGCCGATGTCGTCATCTATGGGATCCCTTACGACCACACCGCCTGCTTCAAAGCGGGCGCGAGAGAGGCTCCGACAGCCATCAGACGGGCCTCCTACAATTTTGAGGAAATACATTTCGAGCACGGCATACACCAGCCCAGGCTGAACGTATGCGATTATGGGAACTGCGACGATTTCGTCCTTCCCGAAGACATGTTCGCGGAGGTCGATTTCTGCGTCGGCCCGGCCATAAGGGACGGCAAATTCACCGTCGCGATCGGCGGCGAGCACAGCGTGAACATCCCCATCATAAGGAACTTCGAGAGCAGCGGCGTCGCAGTCATATCCATAGACGCGCACCTTGATTCCAGGGACGAATACCTCGGGACCCCCAACAGCCACGCCTGCGTCATGAGGCGCGCCGCGGAGCACGTCGGCATCGACAACACCTTCGTCATCGGATGCCGCGCCATCGGCGAGGAGGAACTGGACAGGGACGACCCGATACCGTTCATCAGCTCTTACGAAGTCATGGACAACGGGATCGGTTGGGCCATCAAAAAGGCGCTGGACAGCGTGAGAAGCGAGAAGATCTACCTTACGATCGACATCGACGGCATAGATCCCGCCTTCGCACCCGGAACCGGAACCCCCGAACCCTTCGGCCTCATGCCGATAGACGTGAAGAAGGTCATAAACGCCGTAGGGGACAGGATGGTCGGGTTCGACGTCGTCGAAGTATGCCCTCCAGCAGATCCGGCAGGGATAACATCGATCCTCGCCGCCAGATATATCAACGAGGCCATCGCGGTCCATGCGAAAAGCCTCAGGAACTGAGGAATTCCTCCGCCATAGACACGTACTCCTCGGCTCTGGACTCGGCTTTTTCTTTGTCCTTCGACTCCGAGAAGATCCTGAACGAAGGCTCGGTGCCTGATGCCCTCAGAAGAACCCAGCCATCATCGAAAAATATCTTCAGACCGTCCGTCAGATCGGTTCTTAGGCCGGATACCTTCTCTTTCATGCGGTCGTACAGAACTTCCCTTTTGTCTTCCGGGCAAGCCACTTTGGCTTTCACCGAGTGGTATTCCGGGAGGGAATCCAGCTGGTCGGACAGCGAACCTCTTTTGGATACGCACTCCAGCATGACGGCCATGGCCATCGCGCCGTCGCGGCAATACTGGTGCCTCGGGAATATCAGGCCTCCGCTCTCCTCTCCGCCCAGGACGGAATCCGATTCCATCATCATCCTGGCGACGGCCGGTGCGCCGACCGGAGTGCGCACGACCAGACCTCCGGCCGCGGACACAACGTCATCCACCATGGAAGAGGTGCTGACCGGAGTGAAAACCTTCCCGGGGCCTTCCGACAGCACGCTGCGGGCGATTATGGCCAATGCGGCGTCTCCCGATATATCCCTGCCGTCCGGAGCCGTAAAGAAGCATCTGTCGGCGTCCTCGTCGAAGGTAACGCCGAAATCCGCGTTGGATGCCGCCATGAGAGCCTTCAATTCCGCCGGGCCGTTCTTGGAGGGACCGGCAGAAGGGTAGCAATTCACGGCAACGGTACGCACGCCCAGCTTCCCGAGAACCGCGGGAACGACGGAATAGGACGCACCGTTGGCGCAATCCGCGCAGACTGTGAGGCCCGCAGACCTTATCGCCTCGGCGTCCACCGAAGAGACCACCGAATCGACGTATTCGTCCTCAGCGTCCTCGACCTCATCGATGTCGCCGGCGAAAAGCCAATCGACGTCGTCCAACTGCCCGGAAAAGGCTTCCTCAATCTTGCGCTCATCGCCCCTCGAAGCCTCGGTTCCATCGGAGGAGATGCACTTGATGCCGTTGAACTCCGGCGGATTGTGGGATGCGGTCACCATTATCCCGCCCGAGATGTCGGCGCGGACTTTCACGTAATGCTGCAGCGCCGGGACAGGGAGTATGCCTAAATCCAAAACATCGCATCCGGACGCCACAAGGCCGGAAGATACCGCGCTCTTGATCATATCCGCGGAAGAGCGGGTGTCCGTGGCGATCGCCACTTTGCCGCCCAGAACCTTGCCGGCGGCCTTGCCGAGGCGCAGAGCGAATTTGGGCGTCATGGTGACGTTGACGACGCCTCTGATCCCGTCGGTCCCGAACATCGAAGCCATGGAAGACCCAATCCACCTGGCTTACTTAACAGCAGCGGATGGTCAGGAAGGTTTGGAGTTCTTCTCGATCCATCTGCGGATGTCTTCCTTGCGGGTGCTGCCTATGCCGAAATACTCCGCGAACTTGTTGGTGGTCGTGAGCTCCTTGGTCTGGCCGGACCTCTTGGCCGACACGAAGCCCATCTCTATGAGCGCTGACACGTCCTCATACGCGCGGGGGCCGCGTGTCTTCACCAGATCGGACTGCATGACGGGCTGGTTATACGCTATGGCACTGAGAGTGCGCATGACTCCGGGGGACATCTCCGCCTTGGAGAAGGATCCGGTGCATTCCGCGTATTCGGTGCGGAGCATCATCCTGTACTCCCCGCCTATCTTCGCGACCATTATCGCGGAATCCCTCTCGTCATATTCCCTGCGGAGATCCAGGATGGCCGTGCGGACCTCTTCCTCCGGGATCCCCGTCTTCTCCGCGATATCCGATATGCGGAGGTTATCCGCCGCCGAGAACAGGGCGGCTTCGACTGCTGCCTTGACTTTCATGATAGCGCTTCCTCCCGCCCTTCCGCGGGCCTGTCCTTTTCGGGCAATATCCTGACGTGTATGGCTCCGGACGGATACCCATCCTGCCAGACGTCTATGAAACCGTTCCTTACCAGATGCAGAAGCGACACGAAGACCGAGAGGTTGATGCCGAGATCGTCGCCGAGCAGATCCTCCAGGCCCAGCTCTTCCCTGCCGAGGCCGAGTATCCTCTCCCAGACGGCTTCGACGGTCCTCTCGTCGTCCTCCTCGTGGGCTTTGTTGTCGAACTTCTTCTTCGGCTCCTTGGACCTCAGAGCCTCGCGGACGCGCTCCCTCTCCCTGGCGATCTCGGCTTCCTTCCTTGCGTCCTCGAAAGCGTCTATGAGCTCGACCATGGTGACCGGACGTACCGGCTCCTTCACGAACGTAGGTTTGAAGACGACGTCCGGGACTTCGAGCGGGACGTAATCGTCGGATTGGTCGTCGAAGAACTCCTCTATCTCGGGCTCTGGCGGCGGCTCCGACCTCTCGCGGGTGGAATCGGACTGCAGCCTGAGCACTTTCCATGCCATCAGCAGGAGCTTCCCTGCGATGATCATGTCGAAATCGTCCTCTCTGACCTTCTCGGAGTACATCCTGGCGAACTCCGAGAGGTCTATCGCCCAGGGGTCCATCCCGCTGTCCAGAACCAAGCTGAATGCCGAGCGTATCGCCTCGTCCACAGGGTTTGCCAGCCTCTCCCCGGCCTCGGCGCTGGAAAGGATGTCCATGTACCCTCCGATCTTGTTGTAGGTCTCCTCGTCCTCGGCGATGGACCTGTGGAAAAGAAGATGCTGCCTTATGTCCTCGATGTCGGTCGGCATCTCATGATCCCTCCTTCTGCTTCTTCAGAGCCTCCTCCTCGTATTTCGAGACCTCGGCGATATCGGGCTGCATTATGACCTTGCTGATCCCGGACGGGGGCCTGGTCACGCCTATTAAGTGGTCGGCGAGAGCTAGTGTGACTTTCCTGAGGGAAACCTGGATGAACTGCGCCTTCTGCGAGCTCTCGCGGACCCTCTTCGCCACCATCTCGGCGTTGACCGAATCCAGGAACATGTCCACCTCGTCCAGAACGTAGAAGGGCGAGGGCTGATACTCTTGGATCGCGAATATGAAAGACAGAGCGGTAAGCGACTTCTCCCCTCCGGAGAGCGCCTCCAACCTCAGCAGCTTCCCGTTCCTGGGCTTGGCGTTTATCATAAGCCCGCCGGCGAAGGGATCGTCCTCGTCGTCCAGCCCCATGAAAGCCTCCCCGCCGCCGGAGAGCTGGGCATAAATAGCTTTGAAATTCTCGTTGACGGCGTCATAAGAGCTCATGAACAGCCCCTTTTTCTTGGCGATGAGGTCATCCATCAGAGAATTCAGCTCGGATATGCGGCCGTTCAGTTCGGCGGTCTCCCTCATCAAACTATCGTAGCGGGACTTTTTGGCGTCATATTCCTCTATAGAACGCAGATTGACGTTGCCGAGATCGGATATCGTGCGCTCGAAGCCCCTGATCCTGCGCCTGATCTCCTCTTCCGAGGGCACCGGCTCCGGGACCTGGATGGTAAGAGCGTCGACGGCTATCTTGAGGTCGGTCAGACTGGCCTCGGATTGGAGCGCCTGGGCGCGGTAGCTCTCGAGGAGGGCGGTCTTGGTCTCTATCTCCTTGGAGATTTCGCGGACCGACTCCTCCAGAGAACGCTTCTTGGCCGCGAACCCTTCCTTCTTCTTCCCCAGCTCCTTCAGGCCGCTCTCCATCTCCGCCAATATGGCGCGGAGAGCCCCGAGGTCCACGTCTATGCGCGCGATGGCCTCGTTGGCCGCGGAAATGGCGGCGTTATCCTCCTCTATCGCGGCTTTGGCGGCCTCCAGCTGCTTGCCGTAGGATTCGTTCTGCTTCCTGAGGCCTTCCATCTCCGTCTCGGAGGAGGCGACCGAAAGCTTCAGATCGGATATCCTGCCGGTGAGCCCGAAGATGGCGTCGCGGACGCTCTGCATGCGCTGCTGAAGCTCGGCCGGAGCGATCTCCGCGATGCGGGCCTTTATGCCTGCCCTCTCCTCGTTTATCGAATCCAGGGCCTCCTGAGCCTTGGAATAGGCCAGACGGACGGCGGACAGATCGGCTGATGCTTTCTCCGCCCTCTCCCTGCATTCCTTGAGCTCCGAGTCCGCCGCTGTTTTGGATTTCTCCAGCTGGGATATCTGCCCTTTGATCTCGGCGATCTTGCCCATGGACTCCCTCCCGGAGGAGCTGGCTATCCTGAACTCGTCGCTGAGCTTGCGATACTCGTCGCGGGTCTGCCTGAGGTCGCTCTCGGCGGAATCCAGAGCTTCCTTGGCTTTCCTCATCCTGTCCCCGGCCTCCGCCAGCTTGTCCTCGGATGCTGGGCCGAACTTCATCATGCTCTGCTGGCTGACGGTCCCTCCGACCATGGCGCCGGACGCCTCGATGACCTCTCCCTGGAGGGTGACGATCCTTATGCCGCCCATTATGCGGCGGGCGACGTCCATGTCCTTGACGACCAGCGTATCGGAAAGGACGTACCAGAAGACATTGTAGTATTTGTCGTTGAAATCTATCAGGTCTATGGCAAATCCGATGGCTTCCTTCTGGCTCATTATGGCTTTGGCGCGGGGTTTGCCTCCCATCATCTTCGTGATCGGCAGGAACGTCACGCGCCCGAGCCTCTCTTTCTTGAGGTAATCGATAGCGTCGGCGGCCACCTGATCGTCGTCGACGACTACGGCCTGCATCTTTCCGCCGGCGGCCACCGAAAGGGCGGTCTCATACTGTTTGTCGACGGTTGCGAGCTCCTGGACGGTCCCGTGGATGCCTTTCATCTGGCCTTTGTTCCTCAGGCCCAGGATTGCCTCCACAGCCATGCTTCCGCGGCCGGCCTTCTCCGACGCCCTTTTGTCTATCTGAATCGAATTGTACTCGGACTCGCGCTTCCTGTAGGCCTCGGTAAGCTCCTTGACCTGCGTCTCGAGTTCGGACTCGCGCTTCCTCACCTGCGCCATGCGATTCTGGATGTCATCCAGGTCCGGCCCGGACTCCGCCTGCAGCTGCTTCAGGCTCCATTTCGCGTCTTTGATCTCGAAATCAAGTGTATTGGCTCTGTCTTCCTGTACGGAAAGGGCGTTTCCGGCGTCTTCATCCTCCTTCTCGGCCTTGGCCAGCGCGGAAGATGCGTTCCTGAACTCCTCTGAGCGCGCCTCAGAATCCGCATCGGCCTTCTCCAGCCTCTTCTGAAGTTCCTCATGCTCGCCGCCGGCCTCGGAGATCTTCATAGAAACGCTTTTCTCCTCTTCTTCGGCGGTTAACTTCTGGGATTCCAGCGACTTCAGCTCAGACATGCCGGACTCGCGGGAACGCTCCAGCTCGGCGATCCTCTCGGTGTTCTCGGCGATGATGGCCTCGTAAGATGATCTGAACTCCTCCTCGCTCTCCAGATCGCTCTCGGCATTCTCCTTGTCCCTGTTCTTGGTGGCCTTCTCGATCATGGCGTCGGTGATGCGCGACTTTATCCCGTCGTACTCAGGCCCGACTTTGGCCGACATCTCCGCTTCCGTATCGGCGATAGCTTTGTCGGCC
>JAFXUX010000010.1 GCA_017524805.1 Candidatus Methanomethylophilaceae archaeon | reverse complement strand
CATACCCGGTTCGGTCACCACCATCTGCGAGGGGGTGTTCTACGGCTGCACCTCCCTCGCCTCCGTGAATATCCCCGATTCGGTCACCAGCATCGGTCACAGCGCGTTCCACGGCTGCACCTCCCTCGCCTCCGTGAATATCCCCGATTCGGTCACCAGCATCGGCAAATCGGCCTTTACATACTGCGAGGCCCTGTCTTCCATTGCCATCCCGGCCTCGGTCACCGTCATCGATGACTGGGTGTTCCGCGGATGCTCCTCCCTCGCCTCCGTGGACATCCCCGATTCGGTCACCAGCATCGGCAGCAGAGCGTTCTACGGCTGCACCTCCCTCGCCTCCGTGGACATCCCCGATTCGGTCACCAGCATCGGCAACTGGGCGTTCCGCGAATGCACCTCCCTCGACTCAATAGCCCTCCCGGCCTCGGTCACCGCCATCAGCGACAGCGCGTTTTGCGACTGCACCTCCCTCGCCTCCGTGGACATACCCGGTTCGGTCACCGCCATCAGCGACAGCGCGTTCTTCGGCTGCACCTCCCTCGCATTGATTTTCATTCCCGGTTCGGTCACCACCATCGGGGACTGGGCTTTCTTCCGCCTGACCTTCCTCGGCACCGACGGGAAGGCGCTCAACCAAACGCCCGAGGCCATATCCGGCCACCTCTTCGAGGGATCCGGCGACGGGGTACTAAGGATGGCCGACCCGAAGCCGTTGGACGTCGGGGGTAGGTTCACCTCCGGCGGGCTCGTCTACGAGGTGGTCTCCCAGAGCCCAGCGTCCGTCTCCCTGGCGGGATACGCAGGCTCCCCGTCCGCCGTCTCGGTGCCCGGGTCCGTGACGCATTTCGGCTTCGAGTATGCGGTCGTCTCGGTAGGGGACAGGGCGTTCTACGGGTGCTCAGGGCTGAGGTCGGCCTCCCTGCCGGACACGGTCAGGGCCGTCGGAGACTACGCGTTCTTCAGATGCGCCTCGCTGGAGTCTTTAGATCTCGGCTCCGCGGAATCGGTGGGGCTGAAATCTTTCTCCTACTGCGAGTCCCTCGCAAGCAACTCCATACCCGGGACCCTCAAGAGGGTCGGCGGATACGCGTTCTTCTGCTGCGCCGGCCTGAAGGAGGTCACGGTGGAGGACGGGGCCGGGAAGATTGGTAGGAGTGCCTTCAGCGGGTGCAAGGCCCTGGAGATGGTGTCTCTGCCCAAGTCCCTCGTGTACATAGGCCCGAACGCCTTCTACGGCGTGACGTTCCTGGACCTGGACGGCAAGGCCATGGACCAGACGCTGAAGCTCCGCGGGCATGCGTACTTCGGCTCCGGGAAGGTCCTGCGCATGGCCGGGGACATCGAGGACGGCGAGCGGTTCTCCGCCGGAGGGATCGATTATTCGGTGTCCTCCGCGGGCTCCCGCGAAGTAACCGCCGTCGGCTTCTCCGGCGCTGTGGCTTCTCTGCCCGGCGAAGTTTCGTACAAGGGATGGGCCCTGAAGGTCACTGCTGTAGCGGACAAGGCGTTCTACGGATGCTCCACCTTGAAATCGGCCGACCTGACCAACGCGAGGTCGGTAGGCATGAAAGCCTTCGCGAACTGCGTCTCTCTGGAGGAGGTCGCGTTCGGCGGGGATCTCGGATCCGTCGGGCCCTACGCCTTCTTCGGCCTGGCGTTCTACGACGGGGGGTCCAGGCTCCAGCCGGTCCCGGAAACTCTTTCCGGGCACGCCTTCTCCGGATCGGACGCGAAGCTGCATCTCGCATCCTGAAAACAGCCGGGGCCTTCCGGGGCCCCGGGCACCTTTCCTTTTGTTCCGCCCCGCCCGCCGGGGCTCCCGCCTTCCCGCGCAATGGTGAGCGCGCTCAGCTCCGCGATCGGCAGCAATCCTTCGGCAGAGCGGTTATAAATACACAGAACGATGCGAATCCCATGGGACACTTCTGCGAATCCAAAGGAATGAGAGCCTGGCGCATGGTCGCTGCCGCCGCTGTGATCCTGGCCGCGGCGGCGTTCCTCATTGCCGCATTGCCGGACGGCTCGGACGGGGCCGGATCCGGCAAATGCGGGGACAATCTGACGTGGGAGCTCGACGATGCCGGCAACCTGACTATCTCCGGCAGCGGCGGGATGTATGACTATAAAAATCATAATGGTACTTACGGGCCATGGGGCGGCCTTGGGATAATGTCTGTCCGCTTCGAAGGCCCGGTCACGTCCATCGGGAATAATGCGTTCTCCGGCTGCACATCCCTGGCCTCCGTCACAATCCCGGACTCGGTCAAGACCATTGGGGCGAGGGCGTTCTGGAACTGCAACTCTCTGACCTCCGTGGACATCCCGGACTCGGTCACGGACATCGGGTCAGGAGCGTTCAGCGGTTGCAAGGCGCTAACCAGCGTGACCATCCCGGACTCGGTCACGGCCATCAATGGTTTGTTCTCCGGCTGCTCCTCCCTCGTCTCCGTGGACATCCCGGATTCGGTTACTGAGATATGGAGATACGCGTTCGCCAATTGCTCCTCCCTGTCATCTATCACCATACCCGATTCGGTCACGTATATCGGGGAATTTGCGTTCGAGTACTGCACCTCCCTCACCTCCGTCACCATCCCGGATTCGGTCACGGAAATCAAGGCTTACGCGTTCTCCTACTGCCGCTCCCTGGCTTCCATAGACATCTCGAATTCGGTCACGACCATCGGGGGTGTGTTCTACGGCTGCTCCTCCCTCACCTCCGTCACCATCCCGGATTCGGTCACGACCATCGGGATGTATGCGTTCGAGTACTGCACCTCTCTCACCTCCGTCTCCATACCCGATTCGGTCACGTATATCGGGAATTATGCGTTCGCCTACTGCCGCTCCCTAGCATCAATAAACATCCCTGGCTCCGTCAACACGATCAGGGAAAACGCGTTCCACGGGGTCAGGTTCCTGGACGAGAACGGGAGCGTCCTCTCCAATACTCCGGATAAGCTCAGCGGATTCTATTACGAAGGGCATGGGGGCGTGCTGAAACGTGTGACGGACAAATTCGTCTCGGACGGACTGGTGTTCATGCTGGATCCCTCCGGCGGTGCGGATGCCGTCCTGGCCGGTTATACAGAGCCTATGGCGCGCCTGGAGGTCCCGGCGGAGGTGTCCTACGGGGGCAAGAGTTACGCTGTCTCCGGCATAGGCCCCAAGGCATTCTATGGTCTCTCAGGGCTGATATCCGCCGATCTGGGCGGCGTATCTGATATAGGGATGAAGGCCTTCGCCCGCTGCGGGTCGCTGGAAAGCGTCGGATTCGGCGGTTCCCTCGGGGAGATAGGTGCGTACGCTTTCTTCGGGTGCGGTTCCCTCGCCTCCGTCACCATCCCGGATTCGGCAGTGTCCATAGGGAAGAGCGCGTTCAGCGGCTGCACTGCGCTGTCCAGCGTAGATATACCGGGCTCCGTGGAATCCATCGGGGAGAACGCGTTCTACGGGATCAGGTTCCTCGACGAGAGAGGGAACGCCCTGGACTGCTCGGCCGGCAGCCTGGGCGGGCACGCATACGAGGGGCGCTGCTGCGTGCTCCAGCGCGTGGCGGACGGCTTCGAGTTCGTCTCCGGCGGCTTGGTCTTCAAGGTGGACTGGTCCGGCGACGAGGATGCCACCTTGATTGGCTACTCCGAGCCGATGGCGCACCTGTCTGTCCCGGCCTCGGTAGCATACGGCGGGAAGGAATATCCCGTCTCCGACATCGGCCCCAAGGCCTTCTGCGGATGCGGATCCCTGGTCTCGGCGGATCTCGGAAGCGTCTCCGGGATAGGCATGAAGGCGTTCGCCCGCTGCTCGGCGCTGGAAAGCATCGACTTCGGCGGTTCTTTGAGGTCAGTCGGGGGATACGCGTTCTACGGTTGCGATTCCCTGGCATCCGTGGTAATCCCCGATTCCGCGGTGTCCATAGGCAAGTGCGCGTTCCTGTTCTGCGTGTCGCTCGCGGAAGCTGTCATCCCCGATTCGGTGGAGACCATCAGGGACCGCGCGTTCTACGGTTGCGGCTCCATTTCCTCGGTGGCCATAGGGAGCTCGGTCGTGTCGATCGGCCCCGGCGCGTTCCACGGGCTCGCCTTCTTCGACGAGAGCGGGAACGAGCTTCCGAGGACCGCCAAGGCCTTCGCCGGCCACCTGTACACGGGAGACGGCGACGGCCGGCTGTTCCGCTCCGCGGCCTGACGGGATTCCCGCCGGCCAGAACCAAAACGGGGCCCAACGAAGGGGTCCCGGCTCTCGCTCTCTTTTTCAGGCATGGTCTCTGCCCAGCCATACCCCGTGGACCCTTTATTGGCAGACGAGGGACCGAAGGGCATCAGGGAGTACGACCTCGGCTCCATGCAGGCCCTCGAGTACCACGAGGGGATACTGAGCAGGTACGGGGACAGGTCCAGCGGCCACTTCCTAATCAGCACCGGGAAGCGCAGCATCGGTAGGCCCATGTCGGCCAGGGCCCTCCAGACTGTTCTCGAGAGGCTGGCGGAGCGGTCGGGGGTGCCATTCAGCCCCCACTGCCTTCGGCGCCTCTTAGTGACGACCATGAGCGACGCCGGGGTGGACCTCGACACCATCCGCAGGATGATGCGCCACTCGTCGATAGACACCACCCTCCGCCGCTACTTCCGCGCCAACCCGCGCAGTATGGGCGCGGCCGTCGGGGCCGGCCCTCGTCTGACCCGCCCCGCCAAACTTTTTAACCCCCTTTCTGATAGCCTCCCTCAAGGGGAGGAGGAGCACCGTCCGGGTTCCGGAAGGGTGCCGCTTCCCGCCATTCTCGCCTTCGATCTGGCCTGTCCCAATTCTGCGCTCACGGTTCGAGTTCACTCGGACGTGTTTTAGGGATAAAGATCCGATCTTAATCATTCACGTCTGTGCTTTATTTATCGATAGTTTCTCGTCCATTGTGGGAATGGTTCCCAATAAAAACCTTGCATCCATGGGTCTTGTGATATACGGTTACATCACATCAGACAATAGGCGTTTTATAGAACCCCGCATGTAATACTGTTGCTTTTCCAACCAACAACATATAAATCGCTGGTTTAGAATCAAGGCTCATGGCCGAGATGATGTACTGCCCCAACTGCAAGCGCAATGTGGACGTCTCCGTATGGACGGCAGGGCGCATAATCATCCTGATCATACTCTTGATTCTCGGGATACTGTTGGGAGTAATCTATCTGGTGTATGTTCTGACTCTGACAAAGAAATGTCCGAATTGCGAGACGCCCTACAGATTCTTGGAGGCGCCGAGGTTCGGTTCTTCAAGCATAAATAATGATGTCATTTATTGCTCCGCATGCGGCAGAGAGAACAGGTCCGACGCGAGGTTCTGCGGCGGCTGCGGCGCTGAAATCAGAAAATGAGCGCCGACTGATTATCCAGCTGATGTCCATCCTTTTGCATAGAAAACTCAATGGCTGAGGTGTTGTTCCTAAAAATAAGACTATAGTGATAAATCAAAGACCGAGGCCGGACGGGCCCCGGATTGCGCGGGTCAGAATCGCTCCTTCACCAGCCTGTATGTGACGTACTCCATAACGCCGTCTTTAATGGGGGCTTCGGCCCAAGGGGAAATCTTCTCGCCGAAGACCTCGCCTTTGATTCCGGTGTCTACCATGAGCTTCCCGTCCTCGATCTTCCACGGGTGCTTCTCCACTGACATGAAACCGTCGCCGTACAGCTCGATCTCACCTTCTGCCAGGGCCTGGTCTATCTCTTCCTGCGTGATTTCGGCGGGTATCGGCATGATCGTACGCATGAAGCCGTCGTCTTCAAAGGCGAATTTAGTGAGGAAAGCTTCTTTGAAGTCTTCGTCCAAAGAGTCGTCGGCGAGGACGTCTTCCTTAGATCTCCACACTCTGTTGGCGTTCTCGTCGAACGTAATCGCCTCTTTGATGACCCAGATCCCTACGATTTCCATGTGATCACATCCTGGCGCCGAACGTTCCGGCGCGCTGTCAGAATCGTCATCACGGAATAAATGCTTGGTCTTTTCGTATTTGGGCTCCATTATTCATTAAGGGTCTGCTGACAAGTTGCAGATGTCGCAACTGTTATCCCATTCTTGAAGTTTCTTTGGACAACTATAAAGCTGCATTATCCAATGATGCCTTATGCAGCTTCCTGATCTGGCGATATCCTCACGCGATAGGGAATTCAAACATTATAGAAGGGAACTGAGGGAGGGCATCGTCATCAGATATCTCTTTGACGGGCTGTCCAGCCGCAGATTGGATGAGGAGATATTGGGCCTTGACAGCGGCAAAAGCAAAGGATACCAGTCCTGGGCGATTCTCAGGCATTACGGTTTGGGGGACGATTTCAAAGGAATCTTCAGGGATATGTCTCCGGATGAGGCCTTAGAGGAATTGGATAAGGATCCTCAGTTTATCGCGATATACGAAATCGTCTCCGGAGCCGTAGAATCGGTCGATATCGAAGCGAACAGATGGGTGTTCGGACTGACGAAGAAACGCCTTGTGAATACCAGAGTCAACCAAGATTAGTTCAGGGATCTTGTGCTTGATGCCTATGGCGGCTCCTGCTGCATAACGGGGATGAAAGAGCCCCGTCTGCTGAGAGCGAGCCACATAAAGCCTTGGTGCGAAAGCACCGGAATCGAGAGGCTGGACGTCCGCAACGGGCTGTGTCTGAATGCTCTTCATGATGTCGCATTCGATGTGGGGCTCATCACCGTCGATCCGGGCAGCTATTGTGTCCGGCTTTCGTCATCGATAGAGGATGCGATGGACAGAGACGTTTACGACAGCTATTTCCGCAAGTATGACGGAAAGGAGATAGACATCCCGAAAAAGAAGCTGGCACCCAATCCGGAATACCTTGAATATCACAGGCACAACATTTTCAACAAAGGCCGGTTCTACGACAGGCTGGAAATCGAACTGCTGAACTGAGATGAAGGCTGGCAAATAATCTATTGCGACAGATTTTTCTTGTTCTATGGAAAAAATCTGTTGCAATATATTTTTAGAAGTCCGAAACAACTAGGATTATCGGAGCTTATTCCTCCAAATCGGAGAAATGACGTCTAAATCACATCTTCTTGAATCCTCTGAGCATCCATTCCCCTATGGATTTGGTCCCATATTTCATGGTCCCTTTCCATCCGCGGCTGCCGCTGAAGGCTCTGGCGCTTTTGGACATGATGAGTTCGATCACATCCTCCCATGTCTCCGCCCCGTCCGGCAGTTCCACGTACCCTTCGCCTATGTGGCGCGGAGTATGGGCGTCGCTACCCGCAGAAATGGGTTTGCCTATTTTGGCTGCCAACTCCTCCGATTTGACGTTGGCGGAGGGGACGGATCTCCCGTTCCTCGCCTCGATCCCGTCGAAGGGATACTTCAAAGTGTTTTCCTCGCCCAGACCGGACCACCATCTGTACGGGTGCGCCGCGAAAGCGTATCCTCCGGCGTCATGGATGGCGTCTATGGTTTCCTGTATGGGCATCCCTCTGGGTATCAGGGTATCGATTCCCAGCGCCACAATGTGCCCTTCCTTGGAGGAGACCTCCTCCGCGGGAATCACAATGATTTCTTTGACGTTTTTGAGCCTGGGATAAGCCTCGAAGCTGTTGTGGTCGGTGACGGCCACGCATCCCAGGCCGGCCTCCACGGCATACCTGACCAATTCTTCCATGGTCGTCTTGCCGTCATTGGAGAACACGGTATGCACGTGGAGATCCGCTTTCATATTACGTCAGCACCGTCCATGACTTCTTTCTCTACAGTCATGCAGCATCCTTTCCCGTCGCCGAGAGGGATCGCCGCATCTCCGTCGATGACCGCCGCGATGACTTCTGGGGCATCGGCCGGGACTTCGATGTCCTTTCCGAGGAATCTGCCGCCTTTGACATGGGCGACTTTGATCGCGACCTTCTCGCAGTGCTTAACTTCGATGCGCGATGAGGAGCATTCCAGCCCGCAATTGATTCTGGTCCCGTTGGGTACGTCCTTCGAAGGCTTCAGAAGCTCTATCGCGCTCCCGCCCAAGGGTTCGTCATCGGCCGCCATTAGCATTCCGGAAGACACCACGCCGCGGAATTTGGCCGGTTTGAGGTTGGATATGACCAGGAGCTTCCTGCCCATGAACTGCTCCCTCGTGTATACGCTCTTCATGTTGGTGACGATCTGTCTGGGCTCTTCCTCTCCCAGGTCGATCTTCAGCACGAAGAGCTTCTCCGCTTCGGGATGGTCTTCCACGGATATGACCTGCCCCACGCGGATGTCCATCTTCCTGAAATCTGCGAACGGGCCGCTGGGGGCCGGGGCGGGGCCCTCCTTTTTATCCTGCTTCTTCTCGGGCTTCTCTTCCTTCTTGATCTCGATCTTCTTGTATACGGGGACTGGCTCGGGAAGTTCAGCGCCGGCAGGCATGGGTTCCAAAGCGGCTTTCAGGCCCGCTTTCTCCTGAGTCCCGTCCATTCCGAGGTAGCACCAGATCTTCTCCGACGACTTCGGCATGTACGGCCAAGCCATTATCGCCAGGGCCTTCGCGATGCGCAGGCTGGTGTTCATCGCCTTTCCGCAGGCTTCTCTGTCCTCTTTTATGAGGGCCCACGGCTTCATCGAATCGAAGTATCTGTTCCCGAAATGGGCCAGATCCATGACCGCTTTCAATCCCTTCTTGAAATCGCAGTTGGACAGGCATTCGGAATACGTATCGACAGCCGATTGGATGGCGTCCAAGACATCCTTTATCTCGGAGTCGTCCGCCGGATCCGGCACGGAGCCGAAGTTCTTCTTGGTGAAGCTGAGGCATCTGTGGTAGAAGTTGCCCAGATCGGCCACGAGTTCGTTGTTGTTCTTGACGGCGAAGTCGTCCCAGGAGAATTCCGAATCGTGGGTGTCCGGCATTATCGCCGAGATGTAGTATCTGATCTGGTCAGCGTCATATTCTTTCAGCACCGAAGGTATGTCGATGGCTCCTCCGCGGCTCTTGGAGAACTTGCCGCCCCCGATCATAAGGTATTCGTTGGCTGGGATATCGTAAGGGAGATCCATCCCTCCGATCCCCATCAGAATCGCCGGCCATATGATCGAATGGAAAGGTATGTTGTCTTTGCCGATGAAGTAATAGTGCTTGCACTCGGGGTCGCACCAGAACTCTTTCCAGAGGTCCGGCTTCCCGATCATCCTGGAGTACTCAATGGAAGCGCTGAGATATCCGATGACGGCGTCGAACCAAACGTAGATGACCTTGCCGTCCCACCCTTCCTCCGGAATCGGGACGCCCCAAGACATGTCCCTGGTTATGGCCCTGTCCTGGAGGCCGCCTTCGAGCCAGTTCTGCGTGAAGGATTTGACGTTCGATCTCCATCCTTCCTTCTTCGATATGAAATCCTTCAGATCGTCCTCGAACGCGCTCAGCTTCAGGAAGAAATGGCTGGTCTGTCTGACTTCCGGTTCGCTTCCGCAGAGGGTGCAATACGGCTTGAGAAGGTCTCCGGCCTCGAAAGTCGTGCCGCAGCTGTCGCACTGATCGCTGCGGGTTTTCTCGGCCCCGCATTTCGGGCATACCCCTTCTACGTAGCGGTCCGGCAGGAAGCGGTTGCATGAGGGGCAGAAATATTGGTCCGTGTCTTTGGTGTAGACGTAGCCCTTGGATTTGAGGCACTTGAATATGTTCTGAACGACCTCGATGTGCGTTGGGCTGTGGGTCTTGGTGTAAAGGCTGTATTCGATGCCCATGTCCTCTATCGCTTTCTTGTTTATCTCATGGAACCTGTCGGCGTACTCCTCCGGAGTCATGTGGTTCTTCTCCGCGGAGATGGTGATTGGGGTGCCGTGCTGGTCCGAGCCTCCGACCACAAGGACTTCGTTGCCGATGAGGCGGTTGTATCTGCCGAATATGTCCGGTGGCAGCAGCGATCCGGCCAGATGGCCGAGGTGAATCGCGCCGTTGGAATACGGCCACGCGATGTTTATGCAGATTTTGGACATGTTAACCTGGCGGACGGGACTGCATAAGGATATTATATTGTTTTTACTGGGGCCCGACGCACGCTAAACCCTTTTATCGGATAAGCAAATCCGCGGGCCATGAGGATAGCCGCAGTCTTGGCAGACAGATGCCAGCCAAAGAAGTGCAACAAGGAATGCGAGAGGTTCTGCCCCCTGAATCGCACCGGCTCGCAGTGCGTCACGTTCGGAGAAAAGGGGAAGCCGATCATTTCCGAGGCGCTCTGCCAGGGGTGCGGGATATGCACCAACAAATGCATGTTCAAAGCGGTCAAGATCATAGGTCTGGCCGACGAGCTCAAAGAGGACATCGTCCATCGCTACGGGGAGAACGCGTTCCGCCTGTATCGCCTTCCGGTCCCCAAGAAAGGGATTGTCACGGGTATCCTCGGGCCGAACGGGATAGGGAAGACCACGGCCATCCGCATGCTGTCGGGCGCGGAGACGCCGAATCTAGGGAATTATGAGAATCCTCCCAGCAGAGAGGAGGTTCTGAAGCATTTCGCCGGGACGGAGATCCACGATTACCTTCAGAACGTCTATGACGGGAAGATCAAGACTGCCATCAAGCCTCAGTACGTCGACAAGCTCCCGCAGTCCGTCAAAGGCGTGGTCAGAGATCTTCTGGAGAAGGTGCAGGAGCGCATGACGGTCGATGAAGCGGCCGAGATGTTCGATCTCGCCGGAGTGCTGGACAGGGCATTGGACAAGCTTTCCGGCGGCGAGCTCCAGAGGCTGGCGATGGCCGCGACCGTGATGAAGGACGCCGATGTGTACTACTTCGATGAGCCCACATCCTATCTGGATATCTACCAGAGGGTGAGGATGGCTAGGATAATCAAGGATCTCAGCAAGGACAAGCAGGTCGTCGTCATAGAGCACGACCTGGCGATCCTGGATTTCCTGGCCGACAATGTGAACCTGGTCTACGGATCCGAGGGCGCGTACGGTGTTTTCACTCTGTCCAGGCAGGTAAGGACTGCTATCAATGCTTATTTGGACGGTTATCTCCCGGAGGAGAACATAAGGTTCAGGGACCGTCCTATCGAATTCGAGGCATCCCCTCCGAGAGGAGATTGGCAGACCGCGGACGTGATATCATTTAACGGTCTGAAGAAGGATTTCGGCGGGTTCAGCCTGGAAATAACCGGCGGATCCGTCAAAGTCGGCGAATCCGTGGGCATTGTGGGGCCCAACGGAACCGGCAAGACCACTTTCGTCAAGATCCTGGCCGGGATGATAGAGGCCGATTCCGGGAGCCTGGAAGGCGAGGTCAAGCTCTCGTACAAGCCCCAGTACATCTCGGCGGATTTCGATGGGACCGTCCAGGAGCTTCTTTTCTCCAAGAATTACGATACCATAACATCCGGATTCTTCTCCGGGGAGGTCATCGAGCCGCTGGGTATCAAGTTCCTCATGGACAAGAAGGTCTCCAGACTGTCTGGGGGAGAGCTGCAGAGGGTCGCCATTGCCATATGCCTCTCAGAGGAGGCCGACATGTACCTTTTCGACGAGCCTTCCGCCTATCTGGATTCCAACCAGAGGATGATCGCCGCCAAGACCATCAGAAGGATGATGGAGAAGACCGGGCGCAGCGCCATGGTCGTAGACCACGACGTGTATTTCCTGGACATGGTCTCGGACTCTATGATGGTATTCGGCGGAGATCCCGGGAACCACGGCATCGGGGAGGGTCCGTTCGACATGAGGGACGGCATGAACCGCTTCCTTTCCGCGGTGGACATCACGTTCAGGCGCGATGCCGATACCCACAGGCCGAGGATCAACAAGCCCGATTCCAGGCTCGACAGGGAGCAGAAGTCCAACGGGGAATTCTACTATTCCTGAGCGCGGGGGATTTCCCCCGTCAAACTAATTATCGGTGCAATCGCCGACAATGGTTTATATTATTAGGAAATCCTAAGTTTATGGGAAGAGCGGACACCCATCTTCATACACATTTCTCCGGATTCAATCAGCTGGGGAATGCGATGAAATTCCCGGAATCCGTCATAACTCCTGAGGTCCAGGTCGATCAGATGAGGCGCCTTGGGTACCAGGTCATGGCGATCACGGATCATGATGCGATAGCCGGCGCTTTCCAAGGCGAAAAATACGCCAAAAAATTCGATGACATCGACATGATAGTCGGCGAGGAAGTCACCACCCTGGAAGGCGAGATCATCGGGCTGTTCCTCACCGAGAAGGTCCCCAGAGGGCTCAATGTCGAGGAGACGGTGGACATCATCAGGTCGCAGGGAGGCATAGTGATCGCCCCCCATCCGTTCAGCTTCCATGTGCCCGGCCTCCAAGAGAAGATCCTCACCTTGGGTGTCGACGGCTTCGAGACGATAAACGGCGGCCATCCAGATTATTATTCCAACATGTTCGCCCGCAAGGTGATGGATTCGTATCCCGGAAGATGGGCGGACCTCGCCGGCAGCGACGCCCATTCCGTGTACACCTCCGGGACTTGCTGGACCGAGTTCGAGGGAACGACGGCCGACGATTTCAGGGATTCCATTTTGAAAAGGAAGACCAAAGGATGCGGGAAGGCAGCGGACCCTTTCACCCAGGTGCAATGGAGCATGGAGGTCGTCATCGGCGGCCAGAAGCTCCTCACGGACAAGCTGAGGAACAGGCTGGAGATCGTCGAGGGGGATCAGCTCGCGCAGAAGATCGACAGCATAACCCGCCTCAACGCCGGAATCGGGATAGTCGCCGGTTCGGCTTATCTTTTCCCGCCCATAACCTGTCTCGCCACCGTCCTCAGCCTGGCATTCCTGAAAAGGGGCTCGAAGAAGATGGTGGAGACTATGGACGAGCGCCTCGAGAGGATCGGCAGGATAATAGAGGGAGTCGATTCGGGAGTCCCATATGACGACGGAAAGAAGATGTTTCAAGTTAGCAACAAACGCATCGAAAGAGCTGCTAAGAAGCTTAATGGATGAGATTTCTTCGTCGGTTGAGCCTCTGTATCCGGGATACGACAGGTGCTTCACATATTGGCCGGTCACAGGCACCTGGAGGCCGCTGGAAGGCTCCCACCCTTATCAGGGGGAGATCGGGAAGATCGAGGTCGCCGAGGAGATGAGGCTGGAATTCGCCGTGTGGGAGGAGGACCTGGGGGAAGCCATCGCGGCGATCCGCAGGGTGCATCCCTACGAAGAGCCGGCTATAGATGTCATCCCCATGATCCCCTGGAAAAGCCTCATTCCTTCGGACGATAAGAATAGATGCTGTCGAAGGTCTTCTGCATCCTGTGGATTTTGAGGCTCTGCTTCCTGTATTCCAGTTCGTCCGGATACATTATCCCTATCGCGGCGAAATCTTCCAGGACCGAGGTGGCTTCGTCGTAGGCGCACTCGACGCCGACCAGGATGTCAATGAGCCTGTTGCGGCATTTGATGTCTTTGGGGATGTTCCCGCCGTTGTCTGCGAGGAAGCTGTCTTTAATGGCCGGGTAGAGATCCAGGTTGAGGCAGCATTGCTCCTTGGCGTCGTCGTATTTCTCTGAACCGAACAGCCCGTCGATGTACGCTTCCCTGACTTTGAAGAGCTGGTAATCGTCCAAATCCATGGATGTCGCGTAGGAGCCCGCGGTAACCGAGAGCTTGTAGTTGTGGTCTTCCTCGGAGCGGACCATCAAGTCGATCAGAAGGGCCGAGGGCGAGGACGTGTCTATCCCCTTGAGGTATCTTTTCACTTTGACTTTGCTGGGGTCGTTGAGCTCTGCGTACCAATCGGACAGCCCAGCGCTCATTATCTCCTGGGGGATTTCCGTCTGTTCCATAGCCGGAGTATGCTGGAGGTTGCTTTAATCGGTTGCGTCTATATTGATGATGGATGCCTTCTTGTCTATGTGCGGGTTTATGCAGCAGAGCGTCTGGGGTGTCCATGCGAGTTCGCATACGAAGCGTTCTTTCCTTTCGGAGCATGAGTACCTGCAATAGCGGCAGCTCAGGTCGGTGCAGGGGACGGGATTGATGGATACTTCGGCCGAATCCCCATATTTCTCTCTGAGAGTCGTCTCGACTTCCGACAACTCGTCTTGGACCAATCTCAGCGGCATCATCCTGGGGAGCACCGCGCTCATGTTGATGAACATGTTCGGGCCGTATTTGATTATCCTCAGCCCGTAGACGTCGATCCAATGGTAATGCCTGTCGCCGTTGATGGCTTCCGTAACCTCGGCTATGAGATCCGTGTCTGCGGCGTCCATGAAATCATTCAGGCATCCTCTGATGACTTTCACGCCCGTGTAGATTATCACGCATCCGAATGCCCCGGCGATTGCGGCATCCAGCCAGGAGATCTCGTATCCCAGCGCCTGGATCCCATAAAGCGCCGCGAGCCCGATTATGATTCCGACCGAAGACACTGTGTCAGAGCATAGGTGCTTTCCGCTGGCTACGAGAGCAGGGGAACGGCTTTTGGTTCCGCGGCTTATCGCAGACCTCCCGACAGCGAAATTGACGATGGCGGTGATGGCTATGAGGACCAGACCGATGTCCAGCTCCCTGATCTCGCCGGGATGCAATATCCTGTTAATGGCTTCAAGAATGATCATGCATCCGGCGACCGTTATCAGCGTCCCTTCAACCGATGATGAAACAGTCTCGATTTTTCCATGTCCGAAAGGGTGGGACCTGTCGGCTGGGCGAGAGGATATGTAGAGGGCAAAAAGCCCGATGAATGCAGCCACGACGTTGACTATTGATTCCAACGCGTCCGTCAGTATGGATACTGAATGGGTGGTGAAATATGCCAAGAATTTAATGGCCATGAGCGCGGTGCCCACGATCGCCACAATCTTTTGGAATTCAAAGTTCGCGTCCGCGGTTTTTGCCATCGGCCTTCAATCTTCTCGCATTTGATATATCGTTTATGGTAGATGGTTTGAAATGAAACATTAAAGCAATGTTTTTATCCCAATCATCGATGCATCACTATGCCTGGGAAAACGGTTTCCGCCGCCTGTACGATTTTATGCGCGTCGATATGGGGTATTATAGGCGTATGCACAAGATCCCTATCGGATGCGGGGATGGATTCCGTCCAGATAAACGCGGTCAAATCCGTCGTATGCTTGGCCGCGATAGCAATCGCTCTTCTGGCGACGGACAGAGGTGCCTTCCGCATCAATCTGAAGGATGTTTGGGTTCTGGTATTGGCCGCAGCCACAAACGTAGGCATGGACGTGCTGTACATACAGGCCCAGACGATGATGGATCTCTCCTTGGCCGGAGTGCTGCTGAGCACAAATTGCTATTTCGCCATAGGGATATCTTTCCTATTTTTCAAGGACCCGATCACCGTGAAGAAAGTCCTGGCCGCAATCATCGGTTTCGCAGGATGCGCCTTCGCCGTGGGTCTTTTCACGCATAACGCCGAATACACTCTGCTGGGAATATCCATCGGCCTCGGGGCGGGGTTCGGCGGAGCGCTCCATGCGGCATTCTTCAAGCTTTCTTTGGAGAAGGGGTATTCCGAATCGACGGTCCTGCTTTACATCTTCATCTTCAGCGTCATCATGCTGGTGCCGTTCTCCGATCCCGTCGGGACCGTCGGGATGGCATTCAGTTCTGCAGAGGCTCTCATCGCTTCCTTGGCCATAGGGTTGGCGTTCACCGCTTTGCCATACTATCTGTATTCCAAGGGTCTTGCCGGGCTGGACATCGGCACCGTATCCATCCTGATGTTCATGGAGACCGCGATGGCCGCCGTCGCCGGGCTGCTGTTCTTCGATGAGGGCATGTCCGCCCACACTCTGATCGGGATCGCGATGATATTGGCGTCGATAATCATCCTGAACAAAGGCGTCCGCGACTCCGGCCAATCGGATGGGGCACAGCGGGACCGAGGACATAGAATGATAACCGATGACGGCATCGGCAGCCAGGATGTGGAAGATCGGAGATGTCCCCGCAGATGGGAAGGCAGTTTTGGGGCCTATGTCAGGTTTCACCTTCGCAAGCTACAGGGATTTCATGAAGCCTTTCGGGGTGGCAGTCTCCATCACCGAGCTCACTTCTTCGGCCGGCATAATCCACGACAGCGAGAGAACCGGTTCCATGTACGTGGACTTCGGGCCCAATTATCCCACAGGGCTCCAATTGTTCGGGAGCAATCCGGAAGAGATCGCCAAGGCCGCCTGCATCGCCTCGAAGATGAATCCTAACGTCAGTTTCTTCGACATAAACATGGGCTGTCCCGTGCCGAAGGTCCTCCGTTCCGGCTCCGGCTCCGCTCTGATGTCTGATCCCGGGAGATGCGGGGAGATAGTGCGCGCTGTGAAAGCGGCCACTGGGATGCCTGTGACGATAAAGACCCGTCTCGGCAAGAGCTTGGAATCGATCAATTTCCGCGAGATTTTGGATGCCACCATATCCGCAGGGGCCGATGCCGTCGCGATACATGCCAGAACGGTGAAGGAGCGCTATACCGGTCAGCCACATTACGATATGGTGGAAGGCCTTCAGAAAGAGCTGGCTGTCCCTCTGATAATCTCAGGGAACATCTATTCCTTGGGGGACGCCATATAGGCGGAGAGATGCACAGGCGCGGCCGGAATCATGGTTGCGCGCGGAGGCATAGGCAACCCTAATCTCGTGAGGCAGATAGATTCTTGGTTCCGTTCCGGGGAGCGCGTTCCGAACCCTACCGTCAGGCAGCAGATCGCTTGGTGCAAGGAGCTGTCCGAGGCGGTGATCGAGGAGAAAGGGGAAACTATCGGTGTGAAAAAGCTTCGCAGCATAGCCCCGAAATTCCTGTCCGGATGCAGATGGAGCGTGAGCCGGAAGAGGCTGGCCACCGAACCCGAGACAAAGGCGGATCTGTTCGCGCTGCTGGATGCGATCGAAGAGGAATCCGGGGACAGGACAGTCGGCCGTCCGGAACGGGATGTCGCGTGCGCGCACGACGATGATTGAAATCCAGAATGCGAAATGGGTTTGTCGGAGGCGGTTCCGGAAAGAGGAGCCCCGGAACCTGTCCTCCAAAATCAGCTGTCGATGCCCAGCTTGATGGCTTTCCTGTTGTTTCCGAGAAGCTCGATCTTCTTCGGCGGGATGGATTTTTGGAGGCCCTTATCCAAAGCTTCCTCAGAGCAGAATCCGGTCTCTCTGAACATCCTTCCCAGGATAATCATGTTGGCCGCGCCTTTCAGGCCGTTGGCTTCGGCGATGTTCGAGGCGTCTATGTATATGGTCTTGACGTCCGTGCGGGAGACCTTCTTGCTTATGATCGAGCTGTCCACGATGATGATCCCGCCGGGGACGACGTCTCCCTCGAACTTCTCCAGCGATGGGAGGTTCATAGCCACGAGCACGTCCGGCATGGTTACCAGAGGAGATCCTATAGTCTTGTCGGAGAGGCACACGCTGCAGTTGGCGGTCCCTCCGCGCATCTCGGGCCCATAGGAAGGGAGCCAGGAGACCTCTTTGCCCCCGATCATCCCCGCGTAGGCGATGACCTTCCCGGTGAACAGGATTCCCTGCCCTCCGAATCCGGCCAGAAGGATGTTGAGGTCGCCGCTCATTGCTTCGCCTCCTCGATGTCTTTGTAGACGCCGAGCGGATAGTACGGGAGCATGTTGTCCCTGAGCCACTGGATGGCATCCTTCGGCGAAAGGCCCCAGTTGGTCGGGCAGGTGGAAACGACCTCGACGATGCAGTAGCCTTTGCCTGCCATCTGGTACTCGAAAGCTTTCTTGATCGCTTTCTTTGCGATGTTGACGTTCTTCACGCAGTCGACCGTCACGCGCTGGGCGAGGGCGACGCCGTCAAGAGACGAAAGGAGTTCGCATACTCTGATGGGGTTCCCGGCGACTTTCACGTCCCTTCCGTAGGGGGTGGTCTGAGTGATCTGCCCGGGCAGGGTGGTGGGAGCCATCTGGCCCCCAGTCATCCCGTAAATGGCGTTGTTGATGAAGATGGCGACGATGTTCTCTCCTCTTGCAGCTGCGTGCACGGTCTCTCCCATGCCGATGGCGGCGAGATCCCCGTCGCCCTGATAGGTGAAGACCACGTTTTCGGGTCTCGCTCTTTTCACACCGGTGGCCACGGCCGGAGCCCTTCCGTGGGGCGCCTGGACCATGTCGCATCCGAAGTAATTGTAAGTGAACACCGAGCATCCGACCGAGGCGACGCCGACGGTCTTGCCTTCGATTCCAAGTTCGTCTATCACTTCGGCCACGAGCCTGTGGACGATTCCGTGGGTGCAGCCGGGGCAGTAATGGAGCGGCACATCCAGAAGCGCGTGCGGCCTCTCTCCTTTGACCGTCATTGGCAAGCGCCTCCGCTGAGCTTGACGATCTGTTCGAATACTTCTTTGGGCGTGGGAATCACGCCTCCTGTGCGGCCGAAGAACTCGACCGGTTTGCTGCATTTTATCGCCAGCTTCACGTCGTCCACCATCTGTCCCATGGACATCTCCACGGAAAGGAAGACCTTGGCGTGGCCGGCATGTTTCGCGAGGTATTTCTCGGGGAAGGGCCAGAGCGTTATAGGCCTGACCAGTCCGGCTTTTATTCCTTGCTTCCTGGCCATGTCGATCGCGGAGCGGGAGACTCTGGAGGATGCCCCGAAAGCGACGATTATGATGTCGGCGTCATCGGCGAGGTATTCCTCCGCTCTCTGCTCCGTCTCTTTGATGATATCGTATTTCTTGTATCTCTCGACGACCAGCCTCTCGAGCTCGTGCGGATCGATGTACAGGGAATTGACCACGTTGTGTGCTCTCTTGTTCTGATGTCCAGAAGCTGCCCAGGGTTTGTCGCTGACGGTGCTCTCTTTCGCTTCGGGGAGCTCGACAGGCTCCATCATCTGTCCGAGCATTCCGTCGGAGAGGATCATCGTCGGCATCCTGTATTTGTCTCCCAGCTCGAAAGCTCCCGCGACGAGGTCAACCATCTCCTGGACGGTGGACGGGGCGAACACGAGCATCTGGAAGTCTCCGTGGCCGGAAGCTTTGGTCGCCTGGCAGTAATCTGCTTGGGAAGGCTGGATCCCTCCCAGCCCGGGGCCGCCGCGCTGGACGTTGACTATCAGGCAGGGCACGTCCGACCCCGCTATGTATGAGATTCCCTCGGCCATCAGGCTGATCCCGGGGGAGGAAGTTGATGTCATGACTCTCACGCCGGCGGCTCCGGCTCCGAGGACCATGTTGATGGAAGCGACCTCGGATTCCCCTTGGAGATAGACGCCGCCTATCTTGGGCATCCTTTTGGACATGTAAGCCGCGACCTCGGTCTGGGGGGTGATAGGGTAGCCGAAGAAATGCCTGCAGCCGGCGGCGATGGCCGCTTCCGCGATGGCTTCGTTCCCCTTCATGAGGACTTTCTCGCCCATGCTCAGACCTCCACTCTTATGGCCACATCGGGGCACATTATCGCGCAGGATCCGCACCCGATGCACGCTTTCTGGTCTTTTATGTGCGCGGGATGGTATCCTTTGCTGTTAGTGATCGTCCTGTCGAGTTCCAGCAAGTGCTTAGGGCACGTGATGACGCACATCTCGCAGCCTTTGCACCTGTCGTTGTTTACTTTGACTTCGGGCATCTGACTACCTGCTTATTCCCATGGCGCCTTGACGCAGACGTCGACTGGGTAGATGTTTGGTATTTTATTTAAGAGGTTGATGTTGCGGGGCACCGCCGTGAACTTTATCGGCAGGCCCGTGAGCTTGGAGACCTCATCGGCGAATCCTATGGATTCCAGGATCGTGGAACCGTCGGTCTTATGCTTCAGATGGGAGTTGTTGACGATTCCGGTGGCTTTGAGACGGGAAGCCCGCTCGATTTCCCCGAGTATTTCCTCGGCCTCCTCCGGATGCGTCGTCATCGACCTGTATCTGTTGATCACGTAGAGCACATCCGGATCGGTTCTGGCCAGCGTCGAGGAGTATACTCCCAGCGCCGTGGCGCCCGCGTCGTCCCCTCCGACGTCTATTATGACTTTCCCGCCGTCCTCGATGAGGCTGGGTATCGAACCGGGGAGTGAAGGGGTATCCAGATTCGTGTTGGCGAAGTTGGGGCCCACAACTCTTATGCCCTAATCCGAGAGAGCCTTTTCGTAATCCGCCGATCTGAAATAAGGGTTCACCACGTCCAGATCGATCAGGATCACGTCTTCTCCCTTGCGGGCATAGTCCGACGCCAGATTGACCGAGAGGTTCGTCTTGCCGACGCCGTAGTGTCCGCAGATGACGGTGACCCTTCTTTCAAGCGGGAACATGGGTTCGCGATTGGCTCCGTCATATAATAACGTCGGCATCTTTGGCCGTAATATGGCCATCGGCTGTTTCCATCGACAATCTTTCTGAGACCGTCCTTCAGTTCCCAGAATCTCTTGGGGAAGTTGTTGGAACCAGACGCACTGATTTTGTGCCCATCGTTGACCGTGGCTTCGAAAGCGAACATCTCTCCGTCCAACAGATGCCTGGGCTGCTTCCCGCGGAATCCGTCCCACTTCATAATATTGCAATCATTAAGCAACCCGATTATAGTTTCCGTGCCGCACGTGGTTTCAGAGAGAGGTTCGGGAGGTTCATTCGATCCCGGATATACAGTCTGGAAGGATACCTTAGCGCAAGGCCCTTCGCAGATCGCTTTGAACTCTTCTCTCCCGCCCATATAGGTTATGGAAAGCGCGATCTCCGAGAATGATTCCACTTTTTTCCTCCCGAACGGCATCATCGGCATCGAATCGCAGGTTTTGCAGATATAATAATCGTCATTGGAACGTTTGCGATGCCGTTTCATCGGCTATACAGAGATTAGGTATGGGGATCCAACGAATTATGCCCTATGCCAAAAGATATAATCTGATTGGCCCATGTTTTTCCATGGACGACGAACTTGGGAGCAGAGTCGCCAAATGCTTGGACGGAAAATATCGCTGGGTATTCGAGATGAGCCTTACCAAGAATCTCACGATACCCCTTTTGCTGCTGAAAGTGGCTCTCTTGATAGTCGGAATCGTCTTCGTCTTCTTTCTTGTGATGGGAATCATCGACGGAACGGATATAATAGAAGTCCTCGGCTTCGGCCTCGAAGTATGCGGGATTGCCCTGGCGATAATCCTGGTTCTGGGATTGGTGGCCTACCTTATCTACGGATCCATGATGCAATGGAAGTACTGCGTGATCTTCGAGATGGACGATGAAGGCGTGCTCCATGCCCAGCAGGAAGCCCAAGTGAAAAAGGCGGGCGTAATGTCGGACATAGCTATCCTGGCAGGATTGGTGGCCGGAAACCCTACAACCGTCGGGGCAGGCCTCCTCTCCAAAACCAACAGCAGCATGTACACGGCTTTCGAGGATGTTAGAATCATAAGGGCGGTGAAGAACAGGAACGTCATCTACGTTAACAACAACCATGTCTATGTCTGCGACGAAGACTTCGATTTCGTTCTTGATTTCATAAAAACCCGCAGCCCCAAGGCCAAAAACTGATTCCGGGCCCCATCCAGATCCCGGCGTTGTGAGATAATGTCGGGATCGTTTGTTTTTTATGAAACTATTGATATAAAACATATTTAATCTTGAAATCAAACCTTGAAATTATGGACGATAACATACATCCGTGGGCTGTGTCACTATTTTATACATCAATCATATTGCGAGCCAAGTGACGGTTATGGAACCAAACATAGCGGAAGTGGCGGAACGCATAGTGGCGATGAGGGAACTCTGCGACATCTCTGCGGAAGAGATGGCGGAGGTCGTAGGCAAGCCGGTAGAGGAGTATCTTGAGTATGAGACCGGGAAGAAAGATTTCTCCTTCACGTTCCTGTACAAATGCGCTGAGAGGTTCGGCATCGATATGGTCGAGCTCCTCACCGGAGACAACCCGCATCTTTCAGGCTTCGCTCTGGTCAGAAATGGCAAGGGCCTCCCGATGAAGAGGAGGATAGGCTTCCAATATCAGCATCTGGCTCCCACATTCAAGAGCAAGCTATCAGAGCCTTTCGTCGTCTTCGCGCCTTACATAGAGGAAGACCAGAACGCTCCGATCCGCGTTTCTACCCACGAAGGCCAGGAGTTCGATTACATTCTGGAGGGTACTCTCAGATTCTCCCACGACGGGCGCATCATGGATCTGAGCCCCGGGGATTCGGTCTATTATGACTCCGGCAAGCCCCATGGGATGTACGCCACGTCTAAGAGCGGATGCAAATTCATAGCAGTCGTCATGAGAGGCGCAGAGAAATGAGGGGCATAAACAACCGCTATCTTGAGGAGACTTACGACGGGGAAGGGCTTCTCAAAGAATACAGGATCAAGTATCCTGAGAATTACAATTTCGGATACGACATAGTGGACGACATCGCTGTCAACGACCCTAACCGCACCGCCCTCGTATGGGAGAGCTGCACGGGCGAGGAGAGGAAATTCACTTTCTCCGAGATGAAGAGGATGAGCGACAAGACCGCGAATTGCCTCGCATCACTGGGAATCGGGAAAGGCGACGTGGTGATGCTCATCCTGAAGCAGAAGTTCCAGTTCTGGTATTCGATAGTCGCATTGCACAAGCTTGGGGCCATTGTCGCTCCTGCCACGCATATGCTCACGAAGCACGACATCGAATACAGGATTAGATCCGCCGACGTCAAAGCCGTGATATGCACCGACCAATCCAACATCAGCGGAGCTGTGGAGGCCGCCGAGGACATCCCCTCCCTGAAGGTCAAGCTGCTTTCCGGGGCGCCCCGCGAAGGATGGCTGGATTTCGACGCCGAAGTCGAGAAGGCTCCCGAAGGATTCGCCAGAAGGGAGACCAAAGCTGTCGAGCCCATGATCATGTATTTCACCTCAGGGACGTCCAGCAACCCTAAGATGGTCCTCCACGACCATACGTACTCTCTGGGGCACATAATGACGGCGAAGCACTGGCACCAGGTGGATTCTGAAGGGCTCCATTGGACCGTCGCCGATACCGGCTGGGGAAAAGCCGTATGGGGGTCCCTTTACGGCCAGTGGATAATGGAATCCGCCGTTTTCGTTTACGAATACGATAAGTTCGATCCGTCCGAGATACTGAACATGATTGAGAAGCACAGGATCACTACGTTCTGCTGCCCTCCGACGATGTTCAGGCTCTATCTCAACGCCGGATTGGAGGGGCATGATCTATCATCGCTGAAGAACTGCTGCATCGCAGGCGAGGCTCTGAACCCAGACACATACGAGAAATGGTATGAGGAGACCGGATTGAAGCTCATGGAAGGGTACGGCCAGACCGAGACCACCATGACCATCGGAACGATTAGGGGGATGACCCCGAAGCCCGGATCCATGGGCAAACCCTCGCCTCAGTTCAAGGTCGACATCATAGATGAGGACGGCAATTCCTGTCCTCCGGGGACTACTGGGGAGATCGTAGTCAGCATAGAGCCCAAAGTCCCCGGAATCATGACGGGATATTACCGCAACCCCGAGAAAACCGCGGAGACCCTCCGCAACGGATGGCACCACACCGGCGATATCGCATGGAAGGATGAGGACGGATACTTCTGGTTCTCCGGGAGGAACGACGACATAATCAAATCCTCAGGCTACAGGATCAGCCCCTTCGAGGTCGAGAGCTGCGCGCTGGAGCACCCTGCCGTCCTGGAATGCGCAGTGACCGGTGTCCCCGATCCCATAAGAGGGCAGCTCGTGAAGGCTACCATCGTCCTCAGGGAAGGGTATGAGCCCTCCGAAGCCATGAAGAAAGAGATCCAGGATTACGTGAAGCACAATACCGCTCCGTACAAGTACCCGAGGGCTGTGGAATTCGTTCCCGAACTTCCCAAGACCATCAGCGGCAAGATACGCAGGGTGGAAATCAGAAAGAAGAACGAGGAAGAAGCCCTCAAGAACCAGTGACGGTTCCCATCCAAACTTTTTACCCCTTTATAATCCTCATTGCCGCCAGACATTTCGATTGATTATTCGATACGAAAAGCGTATTATTTTGATAAACATAAAAACGAAATTCGTAAAGACATGGAATTTTTATCTACGAAATTCGTAAAAATCGGGCCAATGATTCATTGATATTAAATATGAGCATCCAATCATAGGCCCAATCAGGACGAAGGACTATGAGAAACGTCAACCTCAGATACGTCAAGGAGACCTACGATGAAAACGGTCTTCTGACGCACATGGACATAGACTGTCCGGACAGCTTCAATTTTGCCTATGACATAGTTGATGACATCGCCATCAACGACCCGGACAGGAAGGCCATGATTTGGGTGGACGATTTCGGAAACGAGAAGATATTCACCTTTGCGGACATAAAAAGGCTCAGCGACAAAACCTGCAATTATTTCGCGGCCAAAGGAATAAAGAAAGGCGATTTCGTTCTCTTGGTCCTCAAGGACAGCTATCAGTTCTGGTACATCATCACCGCCCTCCATAAGATGGGCGCCATACCGGTCCCGGCGACCTTCATGCTCAAACCCCATGACATAGACTACCGCATCAAAGCGGCCGGAATCAAAGCAGCCGTGGTCACGGTTCTGACCGATGCCGCCGATTCCTTCGATGCGGCGGAATCCACTAAAGAACTGGCATGCAAATTCATAGTCGGAGGCCAGAGGGAGGGATGGCTTGATTTCGATTCAGAGGTGGAAACCTATTCCGATGTATGGGAGCGCGTCCCCACCCATAAGACCGACAAGTTCCTCATGTATTTCACATCGGGTACCTCGGACAACCCGAAGATGGCGGTCCACGACCAGACGTATCCGCTCGGCCATACCCTTCTGGGGAAGCACTGGCACCAGGTCGATCCCGACGGCATCCATTGGACGGTCGCCGACACAGGGTGGGCAAAGACCGCTTGGGGACGCATCTATTCGGTCTGGATTATGGAAGGGTGCACCTTCGTCTACGAGTTCGATAGGTTCGATCCCCACAGAATCCTCGGCATGATCGAGAAATACAGGATCACGACGTTCTGCTGTCCGCCAACGATGTTCAGGCTCTATCTGAACGCTGGCGTCGAAGGCTATGATCTGTCTTCGCTGAAGAACTGCTGCATAGCAGGCGAAGCTCTGAATCCGGACACATACAACAAATGGTACGAGGCGACCGGCCTGAGGCTGATGGAAGCGTTCGGGCAGACCGAATCGTCCGTCATCGTCGGCACTCTCAAAGGAATGATCCCCAAGCCTGGGTCCATGGGAAAGCCTTCGCCGCAGTATCGCGTGGAGATCATCGATGACGACGGCAATCCATGCGATGTCGGCGAGGAGGGGGAGATAGTCGTCAGCATCGAGCCCAGAGTCCCCGGGATATTCAAAGAATATTACAAAGACCCGGAGAAGACCGCGCAGACGCTCCGCGGCGGGTGGCACCACACAGGCGACGTGGCATGGAAGGACGAGGACGGTTATTTCTGGTATTCCGGCAGGAACGACGATATAATCAAATCCTCCGGATACAGGATCAGCCCCTTCGAGGTCGAGAGCTGCGTGCTGGAGCATCCCGCAGTCCTAGAATGCGCCGTGACTTCTGTCCCAGACCCGGTGAGAGGCAACCTCGTCAAAGCCACGATCGTTCTGAGGGACAAGTACCAGCCATCCGACGAGCTCAAAAAAGAGATCCAGGATTACGTGAAGCATAACACCGCTCCCTACAAGTATCCGAGGGTCATCGATTTTGTTTCCGAACTCCCGAAATCCATCAGCGGAAAGATCAAGAGGGTCGATATTCGCAGGAAAGACCACGGAAAGCACGTCTGATCATAATGCGCTAACTCGGTGTTATTGCGCTCGTGCGCGTAATAATTATAAGAAAGCCATGCGATTCGTACCTTCATGAGCAGTTTTGAAGAGCTCTGCAAAGCATTGGAAGAGATGGATCCCATCACTTTCAACCAGAAATTCAATCAGCTTTCCGTCAGCGTCCTCGATGACCTCAGCATCATCAACGCCGATGGTATGGACGCTTACACCGATTACCTCAGTTTCGTTCTTGCCGCGGTCGCCGCCGATGGGGAGCTCTCCGAGAAAGAGTTCGTCGTCATAAAGCCTCTCTTCGACAAATCCGCCGGGAAAGATGTCAGCTACGAGGAAGCGGTCCAAATGTTCAAGGACATGGGCCTCGACAAGCCTGACAATGTGAAGAACGCCGCCGATCTTATGGTCGATATCATCGAGCTCGTCTCTCCCGAGACCAAGGATAAGATCGTCATGCTCTGCCTGATGATCTGCGCCATAGACGGCAAAGTCACGGACGACGAGAAGAAATGGATAGCCCAGCTCATCGAGCCTCTTGAGCCGCCAACCCCCATGGAGCTCATCGACAGCTATCTCGATGAGGCAGGGGCCTTCGTCCTCGCCACCAACCGCGACGGCCAGCCCAGGATGAGGGTGCTCGGATTCAAGACTGTTCTTGACGGCAAGATCTACTTCGGAATCGGGACCTTCAAAGATGTGTACGCCCAGATCCAGAAGAATCCCAACTGCGAGATTCTCGCTTTCAACGGGGAGGAATTCGTCCGCTGGGATGGGAAAGCCGTGTTCTGCGACGACAAGAGGCTCTCCATGGCCTTCGGATCCGCTCTGCCCGAAATCGCCAGCATGTACCTCAAGAACAACCTTGAGATCGCGTTCTTCACCCTCGAGGGCGGCAGCGCGGAAATCGTTGGCGTCACCGACAAGACCGTTCTCTTCTGAAACTTATCGGGAGGGAATCCCCTCCCATTTTCTGAGATTAAATTATAGTGCAAGAGCTTGGGGACATATTATCTGCCCCCAGATTATTCTGTGAAATTGATCAGGGCAGGGTGCCCTATTTGATCGGGATCAACGGAACCCTGATGCCCTGATCGATTCGCATAGGATGCCGGTGATCTCGGGGCACAACCCGATCTCTTGCATTATCTTTACATGAACATTCTTGCCTCCGACATTCACCATGCCGTCGGAGACGTTCTCTGCGAGGCCGAGCTTGATCGGAACGTCCTTCCTGGAATGCTTGGACGCTGAGATGAACATCGGCAGGACGAATATCGAATCGTGTTTCTTAGCGGTCTCGGCCAGCGCTTTCTCAACCGAGGGCTCGTTGAATTCGTTGCTGCAGCAGACGACGTCATATCCCGCGTTCTTCAGCGCTCTGGCTCCATTCTTCACGACGTTCAGATTCCTGCCTTCTCTTGAGCCATGCCCTACCGCGATGATTCCTGCGTCCTTTGTCCCGGCCATTCTGCCGACCGCATCGCGGACCGCATCGGGATATTCTGGGCTCATGGTGAACGTATCGGCGACGTAGACCTCTACGCGGCGCCCTTCCAGCTCTATGCTTCCTCTGCGGGTGTCCTCGTTGACGTCGAATATCTCGAAGATCGGCGAGTCGGTGCGGCTTCCAGATGCCATGAACAGAGGCAGCACGACCAACGAATCCGTCTTTTCCTGGGCGATCTCCGCCAGGGCCTCATCCATCTTCGGATCGCCCACATGGAGGTACGCGGTATGGACCTCGGTGCCGATGATCTCCGTGAGTTCGTCCGCTTGGATCTCCGCCGCGTTTCCTTCGGGGCGATCCGTTCCATAGGCCACGATGAGAACTGAGAATGGCATGGTTTCGGAATCTATCGGTGGGTATAAAAAAAGCGGGGACAGCTGCCCCCTTAAAAGGTTCAAGCATCCGGCCAGATTTCGTGGGCCATCTCGCGGAGCTTGTATTTCTTGATCTTTCCGGCGGCGTTCTCCGGGAACGCATCCACGAACTGGACGAACTTCGGGGATTTGTACCAGGCGATCTGGCCTTTGCAGTAGTCGAAGACGTCCTGCTCGGTAAGATCGGATCCAGGCTCCTTTATGATGAATGCTCCGACCTGCTCGCCATATTTCTGGCTGGGGACTCCGACGACCTGCACATCCCTGATCCCGGGGCAGTGGTAGAGGAAATCCTCTATCTCTTTGGGGTAGACGTTTTCCCCGCCGCGGATGATCATGTCCTTTATCCTTCCTGTAACATAGAAGTATCCGTCCGAATCCCTGTATCCCAGATCTCCGGAATGGAGGTATCCGTTCTTGTCGATGACTTTGGCGGTCTCCTCGGGCATCTTGTAGTACCCTTTCATGACGTTGTAGCCTTTGCAGCAGAACTCGCCGATCACGCCGTCCGGGCAGGGCTCGTAGGTCTCTGGATCGAGGATGACCGTGTCGATTCCCTGAAGCTTCTTCCCGACGGAGGAGCATTTCTTCTCCATCGAAGGCTCGTCGTAGGTCGTCTGCGTCATTCCCGGGGAAGCTTCGGTCAGGCCGTAGACTATAGTGATCTCCTTCATGTTCATCTTGTCGACAACCTGTTCCATAGCTTTGATCGGGCATGGAGATCCGGCCATTATCCCGGTTCTGAGGGATGAGAAATCGAATTTATTGAACAGCTTGTGGTTCAGGATGTTGATGTACATCGTGGGGACGCCGTACACGGAGGTGCAGCGCTCGGTCTCGATGGACGTCATCACCTTCACCGGGTCGAACACCTCGCAGAAGACCATGGTGACGCAGTGGTTTATGCACGCCATGACTCCGAGCACGCATCCGAAGCAATGGAACAGCGGGACGTTGATGCACAGGCGGTCGTCCGAGCAATAGTTCATGTTCGCGCCGAGCCAGTATCCATCGTTGGCGATGTTGAAGTGGGTGAGCATGACTCCCTTGGGGAATCCCGTGGTTCCGGACGTGTACTGCATCATAGTGACGTCGTGCACATCGACGGAATCCTTCCTCTCCTGATACTCGCTGTCGCTGACGCTCACGGCCAGTGATTTCACCTCATTCATCGTGTACATCCCGCGGTGCTTCTGGGGCCCGAGGAACACGACTTTCTTGAGGTACGGGTAGGTCTCGCTGTGGAAGGTCTCTCTCGGCTGTTTCCTCAGCTCCGGGATGAGATCGTATACTGTGTCGACGTAGTCCACGTCCCTGACTCCGTCGATGAGGAACAGGTATTCCATGTCGGACTGCTTGAGGACGTAATCGAGCTCAGCTCTCCTGTAATTGGTGTTGATGGTGAGAAGTATCGCGCCTATCTTGGCGGTGGCGAACATGAGGGTGATCCAGTCGGGGACGTTGGTGGCCCATATCGCCACTTTTTCCCCCTTTTTCACGCCCATGCCCATGAGGCCTTTGGCGACCAGGTCGACTTCCGCGTTCCATTGGGTCCATGAAAGCCTCAGCTCTCTGTCGACGTAGACGATCGCATCGTTGTCGGGATGCTCGCGAGCGCATTTCTCGATGAGATCACCCAGCCTTTCATCGCTGGTTATGTTCTTTCTTGGGATGCAAGGCATGGATATCGCCTCATATGGGCGTGTACAGGACCGCATATATGGACGCGGGCCCGCCGATGCAGCCGACGTAGTGGGGGACCACCGAGTTGTAATAGGCGCTGTCGCCCTCCTCGAGGATCCTCTCTTCCTTGCCGTATCTCAGAAGCACCTTGCCGGAGACGACGATTATGAATTCTTCGCCTTCGTGGATGGACATCTCCTGGATCTTCTCCTCTTCCATTTTTATGAAGAGGGGCTCCATATGCCTGTCGGTCTTCCCCTTTCCCAGCGGGAAATACTGGTAATCCCCGAAATCGCTTCTGGAGGATGCCTCGGATTCTCTGCCGGATTTCCTCACGACTATGGGGTCCGGTTGGAACTGGTCGTCCATGAATGTGCCGAGCCTTTGGCCCAGAGCGCGGGAGATCTTGATGAGCTGGCCGACCGGCGGGTACGTGCGTCCCTCCTCTATGTCCTTGATTAGAGCGAGATCAAGTCCAGAGTTGATTGCGAGCTGTTCCTGCGACAGTTCGAGCTGTTCCCTGTACTTGCTTACTCTCTTACCAAGCTTGTTTTCGGCCATTTGGTAACCTCAGATTGGCTGATGTGAGGATGATTAAAATACTTATCCAAAAACGGCGCCAAAACGATTTTTTTGCGATAAACTATCTATGTTTCGTTGTGATTCACGACTTGTCCAGATTGAAAGCGGACAGGAAGCGCAATCGGCGCCGGACCTCAGAGCCTTTTCTTATAGAGGAAATCTTCGCAGACGCCATCTCTGAGAGTCTTGGAGAAGTAGTTCGCATAGACCAGCGAGGTCACGAACGTTATGGCGGCCGCTGGAATCAGATATTCCAGATAATAGCTTACTATGGTCCAGACGGTGTTGCCATAGTATACGGATATCAGGAAGCTGAAGAAAAACAGACCCAATGTTACGAACCCTAGGAACAGCTTTTTCCTTGCGCCTTTCCACAGATAATATGGTCTGGGCGCCACCGATATTGCTTTCGCGCCGACGCTCTTGATGCAGAGCCACGGGGTCACGAGGGCGGGGAGGAACAGCGTCAAGGTGATCATGGCCCTGATTATGATGTCTTTCGATACCGTCTCAAGTATGATGGGGTTGAGAAACAGCATCGAGCATACCAGAATCCCCAGCGAGAACGTGTAAGTCCCCAGCCAGATGAACGAATCCAGATCGACCGCGTTGCCCTCGTCTTCAGGATCGACCTCTACCTCTTCGATGTCCAGCACGTCGGGCACTCCGAAGAATTTCGCGGCGGGATTCTTTCCCTTATCCGTTCCTCTCTCTACGGAAAGAAGCAATCTGGGGATGTATTTCCTGAGCATCGCAGATATGGTGGTCAGGATGCCTATCGGAGCCATCACCATAATGAACAGGGTCAGTATGAGATCGAGGGCGCGGAAAACCGTCAGGTATTCGGATCCGTAGGTCTGATAGGCATCCAATCCTCCCAAATATAGGACGTCGTCGGAACCTGTGAACAAAGCCCATGCGACCACCAGCGCTATCACGAACACGCCGGTCAGCAGCCATAATGGGAATGGCCCTTTGTTCAGATAGGGCACTGCCCAGGCCCCTAAGACAGCGAAACCTATGGCGAAAATGGTGCAGAGGCGGTTTATGAACATCCAGAAATCATAGTTCTGCCTGAAGATCGTCAGCGCGAATGTCGCCACCAAGCAAGCCACGATCAGCCATGGAAGCATGCGCACCGCAGCGGCATCTCTCCTGTCGGATTGATGGTTCACGGTTTCGAACCCTCCGAGCGCTATCGCGGCACGGTCCAGCTTTTTATTGAGGCTTCTTTTGGCGTTTTTGCGGTTCGTAGGTGACCCACCTTGAGCTTAGAATAGTGATGTATTAGTTAACAGCTTCTCAGATCGAAGCGCAATGGCATTATAACACAGTTTATGCCGGACCATCTCACAATCCCCATTCGTCGCGCGCCAGCCGGCCTCGGCTTTCCGAACAGCCGATCATCGGGGTATTTTTTCTTCAGGGCATACCAGACGCAGAGCAGCATCATCGCCAGGCCCAAATATTCGGCGGCATCCAAAGACCAATAGATAGCGGTCATGCTGAAGAATGTGGATACGTAGTAGAACAGGATGAACAGGATCTCGCGTATGAACATGGTGATGGTGGCCAGCTGCGAGAAGCACAGTGCCTGAAGGATCGAAGAGCAAAGATGCGTCAGGCAAATGGAAAGCAAGGCTAGGGCATAAATCCTGATGACCATAGCTATCTCCGATCTGAATCTGGCCATATCATCGGAATAGGTGAATGCGTACGAGAACGGTTCCGCCAGAACGATGAGCACCACGGTCAGCGCCAGCGAGATTATGATGGAAGCTTTGAGGGCATATCTGATCCCGGCCATGACGTTGTCGTTGTTCCTCATTCCGATGGCGTAGGAGACCACGGGGATCATGGAAGCCGCGATGGCTTGTACCGGGACCATGGCCAGCGTGATGTAGCGATACGGAAGGCTGTACGTGATCATGCCGTCCGTGCCGCCGACCTTCACTACCAAAGCATTCTGAGGCATCATCATTAGCGGAATCAGCGCCAGTTCCAGGGAGTGGGGGATGCCGACTTTGCAGATGTCCCATATCTGCTCTCTGATGAATCTGAATCCTCTGAGCTTCGGTTTGATGAACATCTTTCCTGACGAATACCAATACAGACCCACCGCGGTAGTCGCGATGAAGGAAATCGCGGTGGCGAGAGACGCTCCCAGAAGCCCCAAGCCTAAGACATAGATGAGTATCGGATCGAGGACGATGTTGATCAGGGATGCAGCAATGGAGAGGCCGGAGGATTTCCTCGCCTCGCCTTCGGACCTGAGCATCCCCAGTATAACTCCGTTGAGAGTCAGGAACGGGCTGAACAGGAGGAAAGGCATCAGGTATTCCATGCTGAGGTCTACGTTCTCTCCTCCGCTCATGAACGAAATCATGCTGCGGGAGCATGCGTACAGCAGGATGGAGAGGCATACCGAAACCAAGGCTATAAGCACCAGGGACTGGGATGCGAGGCTGTCGGAGCGGCCATAGTCCTTAGCTCCCAGAGATCTGGATATCGCGGTAGAGGCTCCCACTCCAAGGCCGGCGCCTATGTCAAGGAGCACCCAATATACCGGTCCAGCCAATGTGATGGCGGAGTTGGCGTCAGGGCCGAGCCCGGCGCACCAGAACGAATCTATGTAAATCTGGACGCTCGACAGAAGGAAGGCGAAGATCAGAGGGATAGCCATTACCCTGATCGCCTTCGGCGGATTCTTCCCCATCAGCGCTATGCGCTCAGTCTCTTCCAGACAGACAACCCCTTTAATGGTAGGCAGGGGCAGAGCCCCATACCTGTTTATTTCTTGAAGACCAATATGAAACCTTTCCCCAAGACCGGTTTGAGATCGTCGGTTATCATCGGGTCTTCGAATGGAGAGCATTCTTCCAAGGCCATGCAGCGCCCTAAGACATCCTTATCCCATGCCGGCCTGCTGACTGAGTTCAGCGGGAGTTTGGCATAGTATTTCTCGATGACGTCGTAGGCGCCCAGCCCAAGGTCGCGGCTCTTATAGTTGGGGAAGATTTCCGGGTCGGATCCGGATCCCTTCCATTTCGCAATGTTCGCCTGCCAGTTGCCGTCCAGGATGATCAGTTTCCCGCCCTTTTTCAGGACGCGCGCGGCTTCTTTGAGGGCCTTCCCAGGTTTGAAAAGGTTCCAGACGACGTTGCGCATGACTACCGCATCGAAGCTTCCGTCATCGAACGGGAGGTCGTAAGCGTCTGCGACGGCGAACTCCGCGGGAGCCCCGCATTCTTCGGCGGTAATCTCGGCCATCTCTATCATGCCGAAAGCCCTGTCGGCTCCGACTACGGAGTATCCCATCTTCGACAGAGGAATGGCCACGTTCCCGGATCCGGTGCCGAGGTCCAGCACTTTCGATCCGGCCGGTATGCGTTTGGCGATCTCTTCCGCGCAAGTCTGTGCTTTTCCGTTGGAAAGCATGATCGAAGCGCGGCCGCTGACCACTCCTGCGATGCCGTTCCAGTACTCGTTGACGATGCACTCGTTCTCCTGGTCTGGGTTGGGTTTCTCCGCTCTGACCATGAACATGGGCCCGGATGTGCCTCTGTCGTAGTCCTTATCTGGGAACAGGTTGTCGTCCACGATGATGTCCACGAATCTGAGCTTGAACATCATGTTTCTGTCCCATTCGGGCCTGGGCGTGCCTATCATGGGGCAATTCTCCCAGTACGTCCAGCGTACATGGAAGTCATAATGGTCTGTGAACGGTTCCAATCCCGCTTTCACGTGCTCGCGCATGGCCGAGCGCATGGTTCTCGCCTTCTCTTCGTCGAAGAGGTTGGCGTAGTGGTTGGCATCGAATACGAGGATCCTGCCGTTGGGCGCCAGCACTCTTCTCCATTCCCTGTAGCATTCGTACGTGTCGGGCAGCGTCCATGTGACCACCCTGTTGATGATCAGGTCGAATGTGTTGTCGGGGAAATCGAGGCTGTTGGCGTTCATGACGCGGAACTCGCACTCTACGCCCTGCTCCTGAGCGTTCTCCTCAGCTACTTGGACCATCTCTTTGGTCACATCGATTCCGATGGCCTTGTGGCCCATTTTGGTTAGGTTTATCGTGAAGAATCCGGGTCCCGTCCCTATGTCCAGAATTTTCAATACATCTTTTTCGGGGGCGTTGTCCAGGATCAGTTTGATCCAGCGATCGCTGGTCTCTCTGTTCTTGAGCTCTTTTTTGACCCCTTCTTTGTATCCTCTGGCGGACTCGCCCCAGAACTTCAGCGTCTCTTTTCCTGCTTCTTTCGCTATAATATCACATCCATTTCAGTCTATATTGCCGAATTCGTCCATCATGGATTGGCCCAATATGACTACCGGGGCCCCTTCGTCCTCTATGACTTTGCAATGCACACCGTAGACTTCTTCTATATTCTCTTTTGTGATGACTTCTTCGGGTGTTCCCACTTTGTAAATGACTCCCGGGGGAGACATCATCACCACTTCATGCGCATATTTCGCGGAGATATTCAGGTCATGGCTGATCATTATCACGATCATCCCCTCGCTCTCCGCCAGAGCCCTCAGAAGCTCGACCACGTAGACCTGGTATTTCACGTCAAGATTGGCGGTCGGCTCGTCGAGGATCAGAACTTTCGGCTTCTGGACGAGCCCTCTCGCAATGGCGACCTTTTGGTGCTGACCAGCAGAGAGCTCGCTGAACAGTTTCTCGCTCAGGTCCTGTATATTCAGCAGGACCATCACTTTGTAAACCGCCATCATCTTCGATTCTTCCGAATCTCCTGATCTGCGGTTTTGGCATCCGATGAGGATGGTCTCCAGGACGGACATCGAAAAGACGTCTTTGGAGACGACGGGCACATAGCCAATGAATTTGGCGACGTCCTTGTGTCTCATTGTCTTGATGCTGCGTCCGTTGATCAGTATGTCACCGGAAGTCAGGTTTTCGATTTTGCTCATGCATTTGATGAGGGTGGATTTTCCTACCCCGTTAGGCCCTATTACGCAGTAGAGGCCTGGGCGGTCTATCTTCAGGTTGATGTCTCTGATGATCGTCTCTCCGGAGCGGTATCCGAATGTGACGTCTTTCATCTCAATCGTGACGTCCCCGATGTTGTCGGCATCAGAATCGTCATCGCCCATCAGCGCCTCTTTCATGTCCTTTTTCAGATCTGAGATGCTTCCCATGACATCACCACGCGCTGTTGCCTTTCCTTACCAGCAACCATATGAATGTCGGACCTCCGATGAACGCCATGACCACTCCAACGGGTATGACGGCAGGGTCCAGCACGGCTCTTCCAAGAAGGTCGCAGACCACCATGAGCATGGCTCCGAAAAGGGCCGATGCGGGAATCAGGTATCTGTTGTCCGCGCCGATGAATATCCTCACGATGTGGGGGGTCACCAGCCCGACGAATCCTATGACTCCGGTGAAGCTCACAACTCCCGCGCAAACAAGGCCAGTGATCGCCAGAAGGAAAACTCTGAGCCTGTGGGGGTTGATTCCCAGGGCTTTGGCGTTCTCATCGCCGGTCGCAAGCACATTGAGCTTCCCCGAAAGCAATTGTATCACTATAGTTCCAACTATCACTATGGCGGCCATGTACGGGATGTTGTCCCATGTCACCTTCGCCAGGCTTCCCACCTGCCAATGGTAGATGGCGGCCAGGTCTTCGGGGGACGACCAGAGCATGAACACCGTCGTCAAGGCGTTGAAAATGTACATCAATCCTATCCCAAACATGATCATGACGGTCGGGGATGAGGCTGATCTGTGTTTCGAGAGCAATACTATCGCAAGTATGGGGAGCATAGAGAAGATGAAGGCCATTATGACCGTGGGGGTGCTGTTGACGACGGAAAGCCCAAGGGTTATGGCCAGAGTGGCTCCGAAAGACGCTCCCGAGGAGACTCCCGTCGTATACGAATCGGCAAGAGGGTTGCGGAGGACCGACTGAAGCACAGCTCCGCAGATAGCCAATCCGATTCCGCCGAATATTCCGGCGACTATCCTTGGGGCCCTCACATTGACTATTATGAAATCCAATCCTGTGTTCTGGATGTTCCCAGCGATATGGTTCCAGATGGTAATGTAGGTATCCGCGAAGCTTATGTCCAGCGGTCCATAGGCAATGGCGTAACCAGCCGTTATTATGGTTATGATCACGCATATGACTATGAAGAACAGGCGCCTGCGGATGGTGCGGTGGTAGTCCGCCATGTGCTTGCGGTATCCCTCCGATTCATCCTCGTCCGTCTTGGACCATTCGCGGACCATTCTGGACATCGGTTTCGCAATCAGCGGGTCTTCTTCGATCTCTTCTATGAATCTCATGATACCCAATGAAAGGTTTGCCCCTCTGAAGAGGGGCAATTTTTGTTCAGACGACGATGAACGGGGCGTTGATCGTCTTCTTGATGCTTTCCACGGTGTAGTCTCCGCCGAGGAAGTTGTTGTAGTAGTAGACAAGATCCTGCCACGCGCTCTCTTCGCTGTAGTCGTCGGTCCCGTACACGTATGTGGACAGAATCGGGAGGAGAGAGATGCTGGATGCCCCGCCCATGACGGAGAAAGAGGTACCGATTATCTTGCCTGTGTATCCCGCGTTGGTCAGCCATTTGGCGATGTTGTTCACGGTCGATACGTAGTCTTCGTAGGTGTTGACGCTGACAGCCTCGACGAAGATGACGTCGGGGTTGTATCTTAGGATGTTCTCGACGGAAAGGCCGGTGATGTATCCGCTCTCGCCGATCGGGTATGCGTTGGTCATCTTGAGGTTGACCACGGTAGCAACGTCGGCGTAGTTCTCGAGGCCGGAGGACATGGTGTCCATTCCGAGGTCTGCGGGGGACTTGCAGGAGTGGGAAGTGAGCAGGATGTAGCTCTTCTCGCTTCCGGCCGGGATGGTTGATGTGGCTTTGTTGAGAATCTCGTTGATGTTGTCCATGTAATCGAGATACTCCTGATACTTCTCGTTGTCGAAGCAGTTCATGAGGGCGCCGATGGTGATCGTCGCCGCGATTCCCTCGATGCCGTTGATCCATCTGGCCTCGTGGAGCTTGATCTGGTCGATCGGGAACGAGGAGTAACCTGCCTTGACCTTCTGGTCGAAGGTGCTGTCGTAGACGTAGCCTCCCTGCCCCATGACGACGGTCGCGCCGGAGCTG